>NZ_JBEBVH010000337.1:0-3713 GCF_040392825.1 Pseudopedobacter sp. | reverse complement strand
GATTTGCAGTCTATAGAAGCTTTCCTGATATTGAGAAGAAAGCCATAACAAATAGCGAACCCCGTTTGATTTCCAAACGGGGCTCGCTATGATAATATGATTTTAAAATTTCTTGCCTGTACCAGACAGACAGGTCACTTTTGAATTCAGACTTTTTATGCTAATAATCTGATTGGTTCTTCAATTAAACCTTTCAAAGTTTGTAAGAAAGCAGCACCAGTAGCTCCATCAATTACTCTGTGATCGCATCCCAGAGTTAATTTCATGATATTTCCCGGAACAACTGCTCCATTTTTAACCACAGGGACTTGTTGGATAGCACCTACAGAAAGAATTGCACCGTCAGGAGAGTTGATGATTGAAGTAAACTCGTCAATACCAAACATACCTAAGTTAGAAACTGTAAATGTGCTTCCTTCCCAATCAGAAGGTTGTAATTTTTTGGCTTTTGCTTTTTTAGCGAACTCTTTAACTTCGGCAGAAATGTGAGATAAAGATTTGCCATCGGCAAAACGAACTACAGGAACCAATAAGCCATCTTCAACAGCCATAGCAACACCAATGTTGGTATGCTCGTTAAAACGGATTTTATCGCCTCTGTAAGAAGAATTTACTGCCGGATGTTGTTTCAATGCTATAGCAACAGCTTTAACAACGATATCATTGAAAGAAACTTTTACCGGAGCAACTGCATTAATTTGAGTACGGGCAAGCATCGCATTATCCATATCAACACTTACAGTCAGGTAAAAATGCGGCGCAGTGAATAAGCTTTCGCCTAAACGACGGGCAATCACTTTTCTCATCTGAGAAACCGGCTGTTCTGTATATCTTTCTTCACCAACATAAGTAGGAATAGTAAATCCTTTTTCCTCTTTAGGAGCCTCAGCAGCAGCTGCAACCTCTTTGGTAGATGGCGTAAATCCTTCGATATCTTTCTTAACAATTCTCCCGCCTTCTGCGCTTCCTTTAACTTCGTTTAAATTGATGCCTTTTTCTTCGGCTAATTTTCTGGCTAAAGGAGATGCTTTAACTCTGCTGTCTGAGCTGGAAGAAGAAGACTCTTTTTCTGCTTCTGCAGGAGCTGCGGAAGCGGTTTCTTTTGCAGGCTCTTCTTTCTTCTCTTTTTTAGCGCCAGAATTACCTGCTTTTAATAAAGGAGTAATGTCTGTGCCTTCCTCACCAACGATAGCGATAATATCATTTACTTTGGCTGCTTTTCCTTCTTCAACACCAATGTAAAGTAAAGTTCCCTCTTCGTAACCAACTACTTCCATTGTGGCTTTGTCCGTTTCAACATCAGCCAGAGAATCGTCCGCTTTAACTTTATCGCCAACTTTGAAATTCCATTTGTTAATCACACCTTCGGTCATGGTATCGCTTAGCAAAGGCATGCGAATAACAGCCGCCGGTATATTGGAAACGTCTACATCTTCTTCTGTGTCGGTATTTTCTTCGCTAGCGGCTTCTGCAGCAGGAGCTTCTTCTTTAGATGCCGATGCTGTACCATTATCAGCGTTTAAAACTGATTTATAATCTTCGCCTTCTTCACCTATAACAGCAATAACTGCATCTACAGGAACAGCCTGGCCTTCTTCAACACCGATGTACAATAAAGTACCTTCCTGGAAAGATTCAAAATCCATAGTAGCTTTATCGGTCTCCACTTCTGCAACTACGTCACCAGCTTTAATTTGATCACCAACTTTTTTATGCCATTTAGCTAATACACCTTCGGTCATGGTGTCGCTCATTTTAGGCATTTTTATCGCTTCAGCCATTTATATAATGTTTTACCGTGTTTATTGTGAACAGTTATTTTAACGCCAAACCGGAATTTATGTTTTTATAAAATTCCGGTTTGGACGATATCTTTTATTAATCTTTAATGAAATTGTAGTCCTCTTGAACGTACACATCAGTATATAATTCTGATGGATCTGGCCATGGAGACTCTTCTGCAAATTTTACAGCTTCTTCTATTTCGGCTTTTATTTTTGCTGCAACCTCATCAAACCATGCCTGGTCCGCCCATTTTTCTTTTACTATTTTCTCTTTAACAACTTCCAGCGGATCTTTCGCTTTGTATTCCTCTACTTCTTCTTTAGTACGATATTTTTGCGGGTCAGACATAGAGTGTCCTTTATATCTGTAAGTTCTTATCTCAAGGAAAGTTGGGCCTTCGCCTCTTCTTGCTCTTTGAACAGCCTCGTCAATAGCATTGTGTACTGCTACCGGATCCATACCATCAACAGGCATAGAAGGCATTTCGTATCCTAATCCTAATTTATAGATGTCCTGGGTGTTTGCTGTTCTGGCTACAGAAGTACCCATGGCGTAACCATTATTTTCTACTATGAAAATAACCGGTAACTGCCAATTCATAGCCATGTTAAAAGTCTCATTTAGAGCGCCTTGTCTTACGGCGCCATCGCCCATGTAGCAAAGATTCACATTGTCAGTTCCCAGATATTTCTCTGCGAAAGCAATACCAGCTCCTAGAGGGATTTGTCCGCCAACGATACCGTGTCCACCAAAGAATTTATTCTCTTTATCAAAAAAGTGCATAGAGCCACCTTTTCCTTTAGAACATCCTGTTGCTTTACCATACATTTCTGCCATAGCAGCTTTTGGAGACATTCCTTTAGCCAAAGCATGAGCATGATCTCTGTAAGCTGTGATTAAACTATCTCCTTTTTGGGTAGCCGACATTGTTCCAGCAATTACAGCTTCCTGACCGATATATAAATGGCAGAAACCTCTGATTTTTTGCTGTCCGTATAACTGACCAGTTTTTTCTTCAAATCTCCTTAAGAGAAGCATTAATTCATACCAATATAGATATGTCTCTTTTGTTATTGCAACTGAACTCATGCGTAATAAACTATATTAAATGGGACAGCAAATCTATTAATATATCGACAAAATTAAAACTATACCGGTGCTTTTTTAACTATTTTAGATTTAGGCTGTTAATTTTTGTTAAAATATTCCTATTATTGTTGGATGCTTGGTGCAGAAGGTTTACTTTTGTGCCGTTACTAAAATAAAGTTGAATAGGGATCGTCATCTGCGAACCTTCAAACCTAAAAAGTATTTGAATGAAGAAAATTATAATTTTTACACTTTTGATTAGCTCAGTGCTAATAGGTAAAGCGCAAAATTCTAAAACAACATCTTCAAATAGCGTTCCAAAAACTGAAACTTCGGATCCGGATAATTTAGCAAGTCAATTTTTCTCTCAGGTAATGGGGGTGGCTATATCGGCTACATCGAATACCAAGATGTATCAATTTATTTATGACTGGTTGGGTACTCCATATCGTTTTGGTGGTAATACAAAAAAAGGAATAGACTGTTCTGGTTTTGCAAAAACCATGTATGATAAGGTGTTTAATACAACGTTACTACGTAATTCCAGAGATATTTTTAGCATGACAAATCCGCTTTCTAAAGATGAGCTGAAGGTTGGAGATTTAGTGTTTTTTAAAATAAAGAGTCGTAGTATTACTCATGTGGGCGTTTATCTTGGCGATAATCGTTTTGCTCATGCTTCTACTTCTAAGGGCGTGGTGATTAGTGATTTAGATGAGCCGTATTACAGCCGCTATTTTTACAAAGGCGGGAGAATTATTGAGTCGTTAAACGAGGAATAATTATTTTTGGTAAGATATTTAAAAGTCTTTCTGGTTATCTGGCAGGACTTTTTTGTT
>NZ_JBEBVH010000336.1:0-3721 GCF_040392825.1 Pseudopedobacter sp. | reverse complement strand
CTACTTTTGCAGCTTATGGCTTTGCCAACCCAACAAATATCATGAGCATACATTTTAATTTAGGCCTAAATGTCGACCCCAGTAATACCAATGCTAATTGGTATTTTTTCATAGGAGGTACGGTTCTTCATCGTACAATAGACAGAGCTGCTACTGAATACAATCTCCCAATAAATGCTACTGATTATGCACATGATAATAGAATTTTCGGAGTTTATAGATTAATTAAAAGTACTGAAAGCGGTGTATTTTCATGTACAAGGATGACACAAACATCTACTGTCAATTCTAGGGATTGGGCGAATGCAAGTACTGCCAATTTAGCGGCTAATAATACCTATGCGATAGACATATATTGCAATAACTCAACTGATAAACAATATTATATGCGTGGTACAACAGCAGTCGAGTTGGCCTCTTATACATACGCACTTTATGTCAACGGTGATTTAAAAGGTACATTCGCTAAAACCAAAATCTCGAATGGAAGCGAACTCGGTAGCTTTGCAATTATGTCTAGAGATGCTGCACAAAGCGGATCTGGAAATTACGATAACTCGGCATCGCTTACTATAAGTAATTTTAAAGTAGTACACTTAGGAGATGTTTCAACAACTCCTGTAACACTAACAGATTTTAAAGGAAATGCAACAAACACCGGCATTGCTTTAAACTGGCAGACCGCAAGCGAGCAAAATAATTCACACTTTATACTTAGCCGCTCTTCCAACGGAAAAGATTTTTTTTATTTAACCCGCGTAGAAGGAAATGGCACAAGCAATAATATAAACAATTACAGCTATACTGATAAAAACCCATCTGCAGGAACCAATTATTACCAGTTAGAACAGGTAGATAAAGACGGGACAAAAACTGTAAATAAATCATTGTATGTGAATTATAAAAGTACAGATGCTGATTTTGTGGTTTCCAGATCTTCTAACAACAATTTAAAAATAACCTTAAATGCCAGCAGAATCGAGTGGTCAGAAATTATAATTACTGATATTGCAGGTAAGGTAATTTACAAAGGGAAACATCTATTGTCAGAAGGTAAGAATGAAATTGAAGTGCCTTTATCTGGTTCCAAACAGATGGTTTCTGTCGTTTATGTGCAAACAGCAACGGAATCTAAAAGTGCTAAACTGATATTGTAATACCTATTAATATTTTCAAGGTGATCTTAATCACAAGTTTCGCTTTTGAAAATTAGAGGTTATCTATTAACACTTATATTTTGAAATTATGAAAAGAATATTATCATTATTAAGTTTAGTTATAGGGATTAGTATCACTACAGAGGCTCAGATTATCAGGTATGTAGCCCCAAACAGTATGGGAACAGCAGACGGGTTAACAGCTGCAAATGCTTCGGATTTTTTAGATCCCTCTTTTTGGACAGCTATCCAGAGTTCCCTACAAACACAACCTGTAGTAGTAAAGTTTGTTGCCGGCGACTATATAAGAGCTTATACCGAACAGTCTTTAATCCTAAACGAGATGGGGCATTATAGAAATAACTTGCTACTCGAAGGTGACGCTGGAAATACTATTTTTACCGCTCCAACCGGGTACGCCACCAAAACAATTATATTCTCTTTAGTGAACTGTCAGAATATAAGCGTAAAAAACTTTCATTTTACAGGGAACGGCAGTGTCGATTATGTATTTAGGGTTACTTCTACCTCAGGAAAAACAAGTAAAAATATTTTAATAGAAAATTGTCGCTGGGAAGATATGCGGGGTATTGTCTATGGGGCATCCGGCACTGCATCCGGTACATCTTATGTTACATTTAAAAACTGTACATTTAAGAGAATCGGATTAAATGCCGGTTCGCACATGATATATAATGCTTATGATGCGCATCATATCAGCGTCATAGATTCTCATTTTGAAGATTGTACAGGAGATTATGTAAGGTTCAGAGACAATTTAGATTATGCCATAGTTAAGGGCACAACCTTTATAAGAAACCCTGGTTTTGATAGTTATCCTTTTATCTCCATGCCTCTTTTTAATGATGTCAATCCGGGTGATGAAATTTTTGCTACCAATTATTCATTTACCGACAACACATTTACTAATGCTACAGCAGCCATACAATTTTTCAGCCAGGGCTATGATCCTGTAGATCGAAATCATTTACTTACGGCACAGGAAGGTGCTATGCTAACAAGCGGAACAGACCAGCAGAAAAAAGATGTATTGCTAAATAATTATAAAATTAATACCGACTTGGTAAGGATAAATAATAATACTTATAATAATATATCCAAACAGGTAATTTTAGTGAGCAATATTGGTTACGGTTCTGTATCTAAGGGGTGGACAGGGGAGGCAAATATCTCGGGCTTGTTTAACAATAGTGATGAACCATTGCCTTGGGAAGGAGACCAGTATGCTTTCTCTAAATGGGTAGAATCAGGGGATTTAAAAAACATTGAATGGAATTATTATTTTACCGGAGGAATCAGTACTGTATCGGGAACTGAGGGAATAATAAGAACCTCTACGCCTTCGATTATGGATTTTCTGCCAAAAACTACTTCCGGCGAAGCCTCTATCATGACACATACCAACACGACTGTCAACTCCTCCTCTTTTACGCTCAATGGCAACGGTTCTTTAACTATGGTTCATACAGCCGGAAACGGAACAGCTGTATCTCCTGCTAAATTTTCTGTAAGAAGTTTTGAGGCATCATCTAAGGTAATGAGCGCTCATTTTAATGTAACATTAAGTAATACAGCCCAAAACAAACAGGCTATATGGTACATTGCCGTAGGAGATTCAACCGCATCGCCTATTAAAAACAAGGACAGTGCTCCCTCAATTACAGGCTCTACCTCTACCGCTGATAAATTGTACACCGTATTAAGAATAAGGAAAGTAGCTTTCGGTAATTCGTATGCTGTTCAGGCAAGGCATAATGATGGCAAACAGACAAACTCAACAACTAATTGGGGTTGGCAAACTATAACGGGAGCAACATTAACCAGTGGCAACGTAGCTAAAATAGCTTTGTTTTTCAATAATACCGAGAACCAACAGCAATATATCTTTAATGGGGTTACTAAAACTTTAGCGGCTGCATCTTATCATATTTATATAGATGATGTGCAAAAAGGAGCAACATTGACTAATTTAGTCAGAAATACATATCCGACAAATGGAAATATAAAGTATACGGGAGACTTATCGGGTTTTTCTATTATGAGCCGGGAAGGGGCAATGTCATTTACTACTGAAGACACAGGAACTACAGGCCCTGCAGCGTATGACAATTCTGCATCTCTAATGGTAACCAACTTTCAAATTGTCCACCTTGCTACCCCAACAACGACACCAGTAACACTAACAGATTTTAGCGGAAGTGCAACAAACACCGGCATTGCTTTAAACTGGCAGACCGCAAGCGAGCAAAACAATTCTCATTTTATACTTAACCGCTCTATAAACGGGAAAGACTTTTCTTATTTAACCCGGGTAGAAGGAAATGGCACAAGCAATAACATAAACCATTACAGCTATATTGATAAAACCCCATTTGCAGGTACTAATTATTACCAATTGGAGCAGATAGATAAAGACGGGACAAAAACTGTGATAAATAAAATTGTACCTGTTAAATACATGGTATCTGCTGAAGTGTTTAGCATTTCCAAAATATCATCCAATCAGCTAAGAGCCTTTTTTAATTCTGAAAATGGCGAAAATG
>NZ_JBEBVH010000335.1:0-3766 GCF_040392825.1 Pseudopedobacter sp. | reverse complement strand
AAATGAAAAATTATGGATAAGTTAAAGAAATTCGAACTGATGGAGAAAATCACCAACGAGTTGGAAGATTTAAAAAATAGTCAGATAGCGGTTCTGAACAAGATCACTAAAATAGAAGTTGATAATATAGAATTAGGTAATAAAAAACTCGAACAACGCTTGCCGGATATGCACCAATATGCCGCAGATACCGTTGACAGTATTAAAGAAATTCTGGAAAACTTCGAAGAGATTAAAAATCAATATAGTGATAAAAACAATATCGATTCGCTTAAAGAGCAGGAAGCGCTTAAAAAATAAAGGTATTAAATGATCGGTCTATATTTCTCGGCTTGTAAAAGAAAAATGATAACTTTGGTAAGCGAATTTATTAAATATGAAATATAGAAATGTATTAGTTCTGACTTTGATGGTATTGGCCATATTCATATACTCATGTTCAGAAAGTAAGCAGCAACAAACAGCAATAAAAAACGATAAAGTACAACCGAAGGCAACGGTTTCTAAAGAGTTATCTAAAAAGCCTGCTTGTTGTCAATCAAATATTCCTTCTCGTTTTTAAAAGAGCTTATTTTACCATACGGTCCATTTCTCTCTTGATATCACGTTCTTTAATAGATTCACGTTTATCAAAAGATTTCTTACCCTGCGCCAAGGCGATCTCCATTTTGGCAAATCCCCTTTCATTTATAAAAATTCGCAGCGGAATAATTGTTAACCCCTTATCCTCACCTTTTATTGCCAGTTTTTTCAATTCCTTTTTGGTAAGCAGGAGTTTTCTGTCTCTTTTGGCCTCGTGATTATAAAAAGATCCATGAGAATATTCGGCGATATCCATGTTTCTAACATACAGTTCTCCATTTAAGAAAGCGCAAAAGGAGTCACCAATATTGGCTTTGCTTTGGCGTATAGACTTAATTTCGGTTCCAAGCAATTTAATTCCAGCAACAAACTTTTCTAAAATGTTGTATTCAAAAGTTGCCTTTTTGTTTCTGATATTAATGCTGTTAGTAATCTTGGTAGCCATAGGTTTGCAAATATCATAAAATTAAGCGAATGAAAGCAAAATTAGTTAGTAATTGTAAAGCTACTGACATACTATTGACAGCTTAATTTGTAAATTGCATGATTTAAGAGTATGGAAGACCTTAGCCTAAAAAAATTCGATAGGGTAGTAGCAATTCTAACCAATCTGCAATCTAAGAAAACGGTTAAAGCACAAGAATTGGCCGAGAAGTTTAATGTCAGTCTCAGAACAATTTATCGTGATATTAAAACATTGGAAGCTTCCGGAGTTCCGATTATTGGTGAAGCAGGCATTGGTTATACAGTTGTTGAAGGGTATAGGTTGCCTCCCATTATGTTTACCAAACAGGAGGCTAGCAGTTTTGTCACTGCAGAAAAGTTAATGGCAAGTTTTACAGATAAAAATTTGAAAGAATCGTTTCAGTCCGGTATAGGTAAAATAAAAGCGGTACTTAAAAATACCGATAAAGATTGGTTAGAAGCTTTAGATAGCCAGATAGCCATTTATAATCAAAATAAACTATTTAACGATACTATTCCACATGTATTTGAAACTATCCTGGAAAGCATAGCCTCAAAAAAACAAATCAACCTCACTTATAAATCTTTTGATGATGAACATACTTATAGAATAATAGAGCCTGTAGGCGTTTTTAACGAACATAGCTATTGGTATATTTTGGGGTACTGTCTTTTACGCAAAGATTACCGTCAGTTTAGAACAGATAGAATACTTGGATTGACCTTGTCTGATGTCTCTTTTACTAAAGAACATGGTAAAATAGAAGATTATCGGAAAAAAGATTCGAATATTGGAAAGAAAGTGATTACGTTATTCTTTGAAAAAGAGGTAGCCAGATATACAAAAGGGACAAGGAAATATTATGGATTTGTTAGTGAAGAGGAAAAAGAAAATGGGGTTGAAATGGTTTTTAGGGCTAACGAACAGCATGATGAATATCTGGTAAGGTGGTTTTTGATGTTTGGAGATCAGGCAACTGTGATTTCGCCCATAGAATTTAAAGATAAAGTGAGCAATATGATTCGAAAGATTTCAGAGAGATTATAATGGGGAACAAGGAGTTAAAAGACTTGTATATTCTTCATTGATGGTGGTTTATGAACGAAAGCGCTTGGAAAGAAGGCTTCGATCCCGTAAAACGGGATCGAAATAATATGCATTTAAACAGCGTTCTTATATAAAAAATAACATTGTACTTTTTATTGGATACAGATAGGGAAAGAATCCTGCATAAGTTAATTTAGTCTCTCTCCCAAAAGAAGGGAGGTTCTATTCCCAGAGCTCTTAAATACACATAGCCTTGTCCGCGATGGTGAATTTCGTTGTCGATAAAATACAAGATATTGTCAATTACAGGAAAATTATACTGTCCAAAGAGATTATTCATTTCTCTGAATTTTTCTTGAGGAAGCTGCGACCACAATTCGTTGATGAGAACTGTGCTTTCGTCCCAGGCTTCTAATAATTGAGCTTTTGTTTTAAGTTCATGATTTTCGTTAAAAGACTTATTCTCCCCACTAACTAATTCTTTAAGTCCCGGAACTGCAATGGCCAAAAATTCTTTCACCATTTCGGAAAATGGACGCATGCCACCAATAGTAAATTCAAATAGCTCTTTTTCAGGAAATAATACAATAAGTTTTCTGGTTACGTTTCTGTGCCCTTGCCAATGTTTTAATAGTTCTGACGGTGTGATGATTGCTGAGTTTTCCATGATTTTGTCTTTTTGTTATGATTAATAAACCAAAATTATTAAGATGAAATGACAGTAGTTTGTCAGTAGTGTAATTGAAAACAAAAAATATTTGAGATTATTTTTAATCTTAAAATTTACGTTTTGAATTCCTGCCTAAGTCGAGTCTCAAGACACCCTGGCACTACCTTGCTATTTAATTTGAAGACTTACGTTTTGTTTTATAAAAGTCGACTATCTCTTTAAGTTGCTTTTTTTTCAAGTATCCCTGATAGATGAATTGAACGTATAAATTAGAATCAACCAGAACCCAGAGAGGATACCCGATTTCGCCTGTATTTTTAAACTGCTCTACAAAAGGATGAGGTCTATATTTTTGTGGATTTACATTTTTAATCAAATAATTTTTGTAGCTCACTTCTGTGTCAGACTCTGCGTCAAAATCAATTACATTAAATTCCGACTGTAGTTCTTTAATCAGTCCGACATCTTTTTTTAACATTCTGCTTTGTAAACCACAGTAAACACACCATGATGTATGAAAATAAAACAAAACAGGCTTTTTAGTTTCATCGAATATACCATTCAAATTTAGTGTCTGCGCTATTGCACCTGTAAAAAATGTTACAAGCGCCAAAAATAATATAGTTACCTTAGCTTTCATTTCTATTTGAATAAATTATAACGTATTCCCAGAAAACCTCTTATCCCCTGCAAAGAAGAAAAATTATAGCTGGGATCAAAAGTATAACCGTAGGGATTATTTATTGGATCATCTACATCCCTATTAAATGGGTCTAAAGAGCGCATAATTGGATTTTTAGGAATGAAATTGAATAAATTTTTAAGCCCGCCATAAAACTCCATTCCATTATTGAGTTTTTTATTGATTTGTACATTGGCTATCAAAAACCATGGTGAATATTCTGGTCTAAAGTCATTAGGTAAAATCGGTAACCTCATAGGACCGTACCAATTTCCTGTTAAATCAACCGACCATTTTTTATCAAAGCTGTAGGTTCCTA
>NZ_JBEBVH010000334.1:0-3775 GCF_040392825.1 Pseudopedobacter sp. | reverse complement strand
CACCTTAGTAGGATACTTTGTAAGTCCTTCGGGCAGTGCCCGTCCTGTGTCAAAAGTAAATTTTGATAATGGTAAGTTTAGTTTTACCATTCCGCCGCAGTGGGAAAGCGGAGATAGAGATTTTATAATAGAAGGTGAATTAGTGGGTTCTGGAATTCAGGGAACTATGGTTACTAGTGAAGGTAAAAAATACAGCTGGAAGGGAGTGAAAGCCCCCTATCTAAAACGAAATGCTGCACCGGTCTGGGGTAGACCCATTGATCTATTCAATGGAAAAGATTTAACGGGCTGGAAAGCACTAGGCGACAATCAATGGGAAGTAAAGAACGGGGTTCTTACGAGCCCGCGTTCAGGCGCAAACCTGATCTCCCTACAAAAATTCACTGACTTCAAATTACATGTTGAGTTTAGATACCAGAAAGGTAGCAATAGTGGGGTGTATTTAAGAGGTCGCTATGAAGTACAAATAGAAGATAGTCCAAAAGACGCTCATCCTTCAAGCGTATTGTTCAGTGGAGTTTATGGGTTCTTAACACCAAGTGAAATCACGGCTTTAGGACCTGATCAATGGCAATCTTATGATATTACATTAATCGGCCGAATGGTTACTGTAGTTGCTAATGGAAAAACGGTTATCAGTAATCAGGAGATACCTGGTATTACCGGCGGAGCATTAGACAGTAATGAAGGCGAGCCAGGACCAATTTACATTCAAGGCGATCATGGTCCTATTGAATTTAGAGAAATAACGATAACACCTACAGATTGATAATATAGATCTGGCAAAACAAAAAAACAGGACGTAAAAAGAGGGGCTGTTATCCGAAAAACAACAGCCCCTCCACATATTTCAGAGCATCATATAAAAAAAGCGAATTAGCTTGCCATCGCTACCGTATCATTTTTTGACCTTCTTTGCCAGAAATAGAATATGGTAAACAACACAATGAGTATTGCCGGAAAGGTAACCATTTTCGCCAGCGTATCTTGACCCGATGCTAGTTCTAAAGCTGACCCTGTTAATCCAGCAGCTATATTCTCAGCCCTTGATCCATCAATCCAACTACCGATAATGGGCTGGAAAATAGACGTTGAAAACATCCCTACTCCACCAATGACGGACATCCCCAAAGCGCCACTTAAAGGAACGCGCTGAGCTACTGCACCAACCATTGTAGGCCAGAAATAACAAACACCTATCGCGAAAATCACAGCCGCCGCATAGACAGAAGGTCCAGTAACTGTACTAAATAAATAGATACCGATAGTCGCAAAAACAGCAGAGCCCAACAAAACACCAGTCTGGCCAAACTTGTGGACAACTGGACCTGCAAAAAATCTACCAACCGCCATTAGACCGGTCACCAATGCCAAAATCAGCATTGGACTAGCGCCACTGCTGCTCATAATAAGCCCCACCCACTGCTGTGTGCCAAACTCAGAGATAGCCGTAAGCGCCATACAACAGAACAGAAATATATAAACTGGCGTTAACATTGCTTTAAAATTTTCAGTAAGAGAAGTAACCCCTTCCACTTTTGGTTTTGGAAATGCTTTTCCGTAAAACAGTACCGCGTAAATAATGGTAGGAATCATTAATACCCACATTTGCGCCTGCCAGCTCGCTCCAAAGTCAGTCATGAATTTGGAAATCAAACTGCCAAGAACAATTCCCCCCGGAAACCACATATGGAACCGGTTTAACATCTTGTTCATTTTAACACCGGAGTACGTATCTGCAATCATAGGGTTGCAGGCAGCTTCTGTACATCCATTACCAAAACCGATAAAAAGCGTCGAGACAAGCAAAAGTGCATATCCTCCTGAAAAAATCGTTAAAATAATTCCCAAAGTATGGGAAACAAAAGCCACTCTCATAATATTTTTAGGACCAAAAGTATGATAAACCAGTCCTCCTATAATCATGGAAATAGGAAATCCCAAAAACCACATAGAATTGATAAATCCTAGTTGTTCAGCAGTCAGGTTAAATTCCTCACCAAGTTGAGGTAGGATGCCTGCCCTGATGGCGAAGGTGAAAGCTGTAGTGATGAGTGCAAAGCAACTTCCGTTAAATAAGGCACTTTTGTTAATGTTCTCGTTCATTTGTATCGGTTTTGGGGTTTAACAACTATTTATAATTTGAAATATCATTCATTTCCAATGCACATCTGCAATTCATACATTCAGATGTAATCAATGTTTCTGACAGTGTAAAATATAATTAAATAGGCTCTTGAAAATACTCATCAGAGCACTAACAATTACATAAATATACAAACTTTTCGATAAGTGAAAAATTTAAAAACCGCTTTTCGCAAGGTCGGTTAATAAAATTGAGAAAAAGGAATGGAATAAAAAGAAAATGGCCTCATTCTTTTTAGTGTCAATTGGTTATATATTCATTAATTGGTATGAATTTTGAGTTCCAGCACCAGATAATATCCTGTATGTACCGTACTAATATCGAATTATATAAAAAGACCATCTCTCCTGAAAAGAGGTTCTTGGATAATGACTAATACTTCTTCCATGTATTTACACCCCGTATTTAAAAATGGTCTTCAAAAGAAAACAAGAAAAAGTTCAAGAGAATTAGCTGCTCATTTGCAAACGTTACTTACCTCCTTAGAAGATATTGTGTTTGAAATTGACGGGAATCAAACCTTTAAGAACGTCTGGGTATCTGATGAGGCTGTATTATTCATACCTAAGGATCAGATCATTGGTAAAAAAGTAGCAGATGTGATGGGGCCACAATCTTTAATGTTCACAGAACCCATAGATACAGTGATCAAAACTGGCGAGGTACACGAAATCACTTATAAACATCTCGATAAAGCCATCAACAAATGGTATAAACTAAGGATAAAACCCGTAGTTAAAGCTTCCGATCTTTCAAATTATGTACTGGTGTTAAGCATACAGGATATAACTCAACAAAGACTGGCTGAATTGGTATTGCAAGAAACGAAAGAACGATTTGAATCAAATAACGAATTGCTAGATGTTAGTCAAAAGCTTAGTCAGACGGCGGGATGGGAATTCAGTTTATTAACTGCGAAAGTTTTCTGGACACAACAAGCATACCTACTATTTGACGTAAATGACAATTTCGAACCCACATCTATTAATTGTCTTTCCTTTTTCCCAGAACAGGAAAGACAATTATTGAAGGAGCACAATGAACGTGCAATTTATCACAAAATACCGTACGATCTAGAGTTAAAGATCATTACCGCAACCGGGATAAACAAATGGGTACGTGCTATCGGGGTACCGGTAATTAAGAATGACGAAGTAATCATGCTAAGAGGCGCGTTAATGGATATTACCTTAAAAAAAGAAAATGAATTAGCGCTAATCAAAGCAAAAGATCTTGCAGAAAGTGCTTCCAAAGCCAAATCAGATTTCCTATCCATCATGAGCCATGAAATAAGGACACCTTTAAATGGTATTATTGGTATTGCCAATCTTTTGAAGCTCAATCATACCCATGACCAGAAAGAATATATCCACGATCTTATTTTTTCGGCTGATCATCTATTGCAGTTAATTAACGATGTATTGGACTTTGCCAAGGTAGAAAACAACAAACTGGAGCTTCAATTACGAGAAGTAAACCTATTTCAGCTGGTAAAGGATATAAAAAAACAGTTTATCCCATCTATCCTGAGAAAAGACATTCAGCTAAAAAACTTCATAGATGATAATATACCCGAAAAAATTATCGCTGACCCGATTAGACTGGGTCAGATACTAAACAATCTTATCA
>NZ_JBEBVH010000333.1:0-3798 GCF_040392825.1 Pseudopedobacter sp. | reverse complement strand
TTATAAGTGGCAATTGGAAAGATATCGCCATGGAATGGGCGTATTTAAGATAGACTGGGCATTGGATGGACCAATACCTTTCAAATCTGAGATATGTAACAAGGCGGCAATAGTACATTTGGGAAATACTTATGCCGAGATTGAACAATCTGAAAATATAGCTTCTCAGGGCAGACATCCGGAAAAACCGTTTGTATTGCTTGCTCAGCAAAGCGCTTTTGACAATAGCAGAGCTCCTGAGGGAAAACATACTGTTTGGGGTTATTGCCATGTGCCAAATGGCTCAACAACAGATATGACTGAGGCAATTGAAAATCAGGTCGAACGTTTCGCTCCCGGATTTAAGGATAGAATATTAGCAAAACATACGATGAATACCGCGCAGGTAGAAGCTTATAATCCAAATTACATAGGAGGAGATATTAACGGAGGAATTATTGATCTTTCTCAGCTTTACACCAGACCTGCTCTTCGTATTTCTCCATATAGAACATCTAACAAAAAGATTTATATCTGTTCGTCCTCTACGCCTCCGGGTGGCGGAGTACATGGTATGTGTGGTTATCATGCAGCTAAGGTTGCTTTAGCGGATAGTTTTGGGATTAAAATCAGTTTATAAATGGCTAAGGTTATATTGGCTGGAGGCACAGGGAGTTTAGGACTTTTATTAACAGATGCTTTTTTACAAAGAGGGGATGAAGTTTTAGTGCTGACTCGTCGTCAGAAAATTATTAATCAAAGATCAAATGTAAAATATGTCCTGTGGGATGGTGAAAATTTAGGAGATTGGGTTAAAGAGATAGAAAAATCGGACGTGATTATCAACTTATCCGGAGAACGGATTAATAAAAGGTTCACAGCAAAAAACAAATCGTTGTTAGAAAGGTCGCGTTTTTTGCCAACACAAATTATTGGTACAGCTATACAAAAATTGGAACAACCGCCAGGGCTGTGGATTAATTTTTCCGGAATTTCTATCTTCTCTGGTGTACAAAGTGGAATTCAGGATGAAAGCAGTAGGCAATATGGAACTGATTTTTTAGCTTCCTTAACTCAGAAATGGGAATCTATTGTCTATCAAACAAATTTACAGCATACAAATAAAATCATACTTCGTATAAGTCCTGTACTTTCCAGGAATTCCGGAATGTTTAAGGAATTATACCCAATTGTAAAATCTGGATTGGGCGGAAAAGTTGGAAATGGTAAGCAGTATGTAAGCTGGATAGCTGAAACAGATTTTATTCGTCTGGTTCTTTGGTTGGTAGATAATAATCCCGAACATTCAGTCTATCATGCAAGTAGTCCATTTCCTGTTACAAATGAGCAGTTTATGACAGCTTTACGTCAATCTGCCGGAATTGGATTTGGTTTGCCTTTTCCCAAATCGCTAATAAAAATAGGTGCGTTTTTAAAAGGAATAGACTCTTCATTAATTTTATCCAGTGTACCGGCAGTATCGAAATTTTCGTTGGAAGAAGGTTTCGAGTTTGAATATCCATACATTTATCAGACATTTAACCAACTTATTAAATATACTTAAATTATTATGTCGTCAAAATCGTTTTCACTTTCTGAAGATTGGGTTGTTGTTGTTTTGGGTTTAGCGATAGTGTTTTTAGCACTATTTGGAATTATTGTCCCTAAACCTGGTTTTAATTGGAATAACTGGGCTGATCTGGAAAATAAAGTATTTTCTGGTACAAATTTGCTTGCAGTAATGCAGCAATTTATTGTATTATTTATTACAGCCATTGTAGGAGCGGTGCTATTACAAAAATCGGTAAAATCGCTTTTGGTTGTTTTTCCGTCTATATATGTATTGACAATTATTGCGCTGATTCTGGCAGGAAATGCGGTTGTTAAAGAATACAATCTGGAGGCTGTAATATTCAGTTTAGGGATCGGTTTGTTAATCAGTAATTTCTTCAATCTGCCAGAATGGTTCAAATCTGCTTTAAGTACAGAATTATATGTTAAAATTGGGCTAGTCCTTTTAGGAACAACAGTAATCTTCAGAGATATTCTGACGGCTGGTTCTTTGGGGCTCATTCAAGCTTTAATTGTAGTTGTTTCGGTCTGGTATTTTGCTTTTTGGATTTGCAAGAAATTAAAGATAGATAAGGAAATGTCGTTAATGTTATCCAGTGCCGTATCTATTTGTGGTGTTTCTGCCGCTATTGCGACTTCCGGAGCCATAAAAGGTGATAGTAAGAAATTATCTTATATCATTTCATTGGTGCTGATTACGGCTATTCCAATGATGATATTTATGCCATATATTGCGGAATTTTTAGGGCTTTCTCAGCAAGTAACCGGAGCCTGGCTGGGCGGATCTATTGATACTACAGGTGCTGTTGTAGCTTCTGGTTCTTTGGTAGGAGACGAGGCTTTAAAAATCAGCACAATTGTTAAATTCTCACAAAATGTATTGTTAGGTATCGCTGCATTTTTCATTAGTATTTATTGGACCTACTCAAAATCTGTTGACGAAGAAACTAAAAAAGAAAAACCTACTTTAAGAATAATTTGGGACCGTTTTCCAAAATTTGTAGTCGGTTTCGTATTTGCTTCTCTGCTATTTTCATTTGTAGTTTCCAAAGAAACCAATGATCTGGTTAAAAGTAGTTTAAAAAGTCTTCAGGGGCTTTGGTTCGCATTGGCATTTACTTCTATAGGTTTAGAAACCAATTTTAAAGATTTGTTTAAACAAGACAATAAGAAGCCCTTATATGCATTTTTAATAGCACAGACTTTTAATATAATAATTACGTTGGTTATTGCACTGTTGCTTTTTGACTAGTCAGAAGATTATAGCCGGGTGGTCGAGTGGTTAGGCCGAGATCTGCAAAATCTTTTACGATGGTTCGATTCCATCCCCGGCGTCTATGAAGAGGTGGCCTGATTTTCGCTCTGTTTATCTGGTATCAAATAAAAATTACGCAAAGGGCTATCTGTATCCACAATAGTATGTTTTGTTGTTTTTTGCATTGAATTAGATTTTATATAAAAGAATCATGTTAAGTTGGGGGGAGATAACTATTCGCTTAGTACTTGCCGCTTCTTTGGGTGCGGCAGTTGGATTAGAACGGGAAAGAAAAGATTGGGCAGCAGGCATGCGAACACATATGATGGTATGTGTTGGTGCTGCTTTAACCATGATGGTTTCGGCTTTTGGTTTTTCTGATATTTTGGGAACGGCACATGTAACATTAGATCCATCCAGAATTGCAGCCCAGGTAATAAGCGGTATAGGCTTTATCGGAGCGGGTACAATCTTATTTCTTAAACAGGGTATAATAAAAGGTTTAACAACGGCTTCCGGTTTATGGACCGTAGCGGCAATAGGATTAGCCGCAGGAAGCGGAATGTATTTTGCCGCCGTTATTACCACCGTTTTGGCAATTATTATTCTGCTGGTACTACAGCCTCTGGAAAAAAGAATATCTCATCTTTTCCATAAAAAGACATTGAGAGTATCATTAGAGGTCACGGTAGATCCGATAAAGTTTTTAGACAAAATCTGGAAGGCAGAGAAAATTAAGCTCTCTAATTTTTCAATAGAAAAAAATGATCATGAGCTAACTATCGAAATGAAGTTTAAGAATTTACATAGGGATTCACTGGCTACCATCCTGAATGAAATACAGAAAGAATTTCAGGTGAAAAAAATGTATTGGGAATAATTGATTAAAAAGCACTTCTGCGGCCTGTTTTCCTTTTTGGCATCGTTATGGCTGGTTATATCAGGTATTAAATAAAAATTAGGTTAATCGCAAAGCGGAGAAGGAAAATGTC
>NZ_JBEBVH010000332.1:0-3822 GCF_040392825.1 Pseudopedobacter sp. | reverse complement strand
CTGTGTAAAATAAAAGAAATAGTAATATTTAAAAAATAATTCAAAGTTCTCTAAAAAATAATGTTTGTTGACTAATAAAAAATTAAAATCATCGTGAAATACTTTTGTAACAGATGGAAGCATATTCTTGAAAATTTGCTTATCGCGCTTCGTTTCTTTCTTGTTTAACTGCATCGGCAAAGAATCTGAAATAAGCTGATTTAAAATATTTTCACTTTCACTATTATACAAAAGAGTTTTAAATCGTTCATCGTTTTGAATGAAGACATCAGAAATAAAGACAGGAACATCCTTGATGGCAGTATTACTATTTATAAAATTCATGTAGGAAATTACATGAAAATCATATTTAAACAGACCATTATCAGGTTCGAAATATACTTTACTAAGAATGTCCTCCAATTCTGTTTTCTCTACTGTATCAACTTTGTCAATTGCATTTTTTAGGATGATTTGTTTCAGCTCTGTTTTATAGTCTGCGTTACTTTTTGGTTTATCTAATTCCTTATTTTGTGTCAAACGTATTACTTCTCCCATGATCCCCTGAAAAGAGACAAAGTCAGCTTTAAATACAATTCCAGGTGATGTTTTGAAAGGAAAAATATTTATTTTGTAACCTTGTTTGTGAAAAAAACCGTTTGACTGTATTAGACGTCCTTCCAGTCCGTTTTTTCCTTTTTTTAATAATTCAATTTTTTTCATGATACCAATTCAAATTTGTAACCCCCAAACGGGTTTTTTGTAAGCTTGTAATCAATTGGCTGACCTACATTTACTTCATCGATGTACAACGTGTTCTGGTGATTTCCCTGAATTACTTCATTAATAAAAAAGACAAAGTAGATAAAATTATTATTGTCTTTTTTATTTGGTCGATAGCCCTTATTAATCATCTTCAAGGTTTTAAACAAACTGAAATCAATTGCTATTCGAATATCCTGCCCTGTTAGACTAGGAGATGCGTAACATACAAAAAACTCCTGAATGAACTGGTGTAAAATTAGATCTTGACTTTCATTCGGAATGTCTGGTTTGGGAGTTAGAGAAAAATCTTTAAAGACACGATATTTATTTTGCCTTCTTCCAAGTTTTAAAACTACTTTATCTCCTTTCTTTGGATCTCCGTACCATTTTTTCACTGCATTCTCGACTAAGTCATAAAGTTTGCTTAAATATTTAGAATTGCCTTTATTGAAATGGAAAAGCCAGGTAATATATTCCTGGAATTCGCTATTCTCAAAAACATTCCCATTTTGAAAAAAACTCAATCTCAAGAAATATCTAGAGATAACATCTCTGTCTATTCCTTCCATTTTAATGTACTGTAGCACTTCTCGATGTAACTCTGGTTCAATATCTGAAGCAAATAATTCAGATGGATGATCAATACTTTGCAACTTCAACAGTTTTTCGTCTGTTTGGTCATTTCGAAAGTTACATGGGTCTAATTCAGTAAGTCTTGCAAATAAATTTGATAAATCGGCATGTTCAAAAATATAATTTGGGATCAAACATCTTAGGAATTCAGTGTCAGATAGATTGTGAATAACATTCAATTGATCAATATTGGGTACAGAAGATAATTGTACTGGTACAATTAAGTCGTGGATAAAATTGAGCAATGAACGAACAGATATGATTTCTTTACTTTGGGCAATGGATTGAATAATTAATTGTTCTATCAACCTTCTGTTTTGGGGATTGAATAAAAATTGATAATTGAGCCTTACTGGACATCTATAAAATTCGGAATGATCTTTGATTTTATCATATGCTTTATAGATAACATTACTTTCCGAAGGAGTAACAATTCGATCCATTAATTCTGTTATCGTGTTTGAAATAGGACCGTTTTCTGTAAGTGAGTATAAATGGTAATCTGTAAAATTAATCTGATGAAAGTGACTTTCCTGATTAAAGTCTTTAAAACTAACCATTGCATTATCTAAAATGGCTTGTTCTTCTATAAACGAGGCTAAGTGTTGAAATTCAGACCCATGTTCTTCCATAAACTTACTCAAAGTTCCAAGATTAATTGCTAGAATCAATTTTGAATTTGATTCTTTAATACTTATATCTTTAAAGCTATCTAAAATTCGGTATAAAGTATCATTTGAGGATTCATTGGGATTGTGGGATTCCGTAGCATCGTTATGAATTTGAAATTTACCTATTTCAGTTGGAATTTCATTATGTAGATAGGAGAGAATATGAGACTTACCATCTCCAACATTTCCACACACCAAAACTAATTGAGAGTGATGAATTATGCTACTTTGAACGATAATATTTTTTAATCTGCTTTCAACTTCCCTTTCAATATGCAGGTACTTTTTGAAACTATCCAAATCATACTTTCCTCCTTGCGCAATGGCGTAACGAGAAGATTCTTTGAGTTTCTGTAGTTCATTTATTATAGGGTGACATGTCATTTTTTACTCAGTGTTTTTAAATTATTTTAACTACTTAGCACAAGTTTGATGACTCTCAAAATCTGCGCCCCTCTCAATCAATAAATTAAACTCTAAAATCATCAGTTTCTAAAATATATCTACTTAAATTGAAAACACTATCATAATACCATTCTAATGATTCTTTTTTATATTCTTCATTTCTTCTATTAACCTTTGCCACAGGAACTTCTAAATAAAAAGAAGATTTTGGTTTTACGTGGTTAATAAAATAACTACGGGGATCATGTATGTCTCTACAAGTAGTAATTACAATATCTGCGTCTGCATGAATTTTTAGTGCTTCTAATAAGATATTAAGACATTCTTCATCATCTGTAGCTGAAATGGTTATAACTTTTAAAAAATTATTTGTTAATACGTAGTATATGTCTTTTATCTTTCCTTGTTCATCTCTTTCAAAAAAAACAGGAGTTATTTCTCCAACATCTTTATAACCTTTAACCTCGGTTAACCAATTGCCGATATGGTTTAGGATAGTAGTTTTGCCTGTGTCTTCGGCTCCTGATATTACAAAAAATTTCATTTTTATTGTTTTATAAGTATTTTAATCTATTTCTTTTCTTTAATCCTTTCAGCAAACTGAGCATATGTTTCAAAATCAGTACCTTCCCAAGTAGTCGATACTATAAGTTCATGAATATTAATTCGTAGTAATTTAGCTATTTCGTAGATCTGATGTAGAGAAGGTTGTCTCTTATTGTTTCTCCAGAGGGATATGGTAGATTCAGATTTTTTGAAATATTTTGCTAGCATTCTATTTGTAACTTTGTGTTTTTTAAAAACTTCCTTTAAATTATTTTTAACCATTATAAAAATTTTTGCAAAAAAGTTTTTCGTTTAACGTAAAACTTTATATATTTGTGTATATTATTATTGCGACTAATAATATTAAAGACGGCTTTGCCATTTTTAATATGATGATGTCTCTCATGAAAGAAAACCGCTAAATTCCACATGAGATGATATGAGTTCGCCACTTATCTATTAGATTTTACTATTTTTGTATAATTCTAATAGGGCGAACCTCATGTAATTCTTTGTGGAACTACGATTTTCGTAGAGGTTCTTAGCGGTACCACTTTCAAAGTTTTGAAGTTCGTCCTTACTTTCCTCAATAACTTAATTGAAAGGCATCGTTCCATAACCATATAAAAATCTTATTTATGAGAACGAAATTTGTACATACCGTCATAACTCATCCACCTTAATGCAGTGCTAAAGCTTTTCTTTTTGTTGCTCCTGCACCAAAATGTATATACGCCAACAGCCTAACCGTATGGTAGTAGGGTAACAGTCCGCTATAAACAAAAGCCACCGCCGTATATACAGTACCACATTGCTTTGGCAC
>NZ_JBEBVH010000331.1:0-3835 GCF_040392825.1 Pseudopedobacter sp. | reverse complement strand
TTCAGCAGGAAGATTTATCCGGCTTTGCTTCCAAATCTTATGAGGCCGGGATTTGTATGGTGGCTCTTCCTGCCGGGCTTTAATAAGTGAAGAAAATTACTCTATAAATACTTTGACAGAATCAGCATTCAAACGCCCTTTAAACCAACGGATAAGTTTTTCCTGCTCCCTTTTTGTTTTCCTGAAATCTGATGTAGTGACAAATAATACCTGATATTTACTGATCTTTAAGGAATCATCATAAATCAACTGTTCTGAGGTGCCACAAGCAATAATTTCAGGAAAAATGGGTTTAAGCTCCTTAATGAGTTTTTTGCCAAAAGTTCTGCTTTGTTCCAAACTGTCCTGCCTTTTAATATTTAAAACCAGTTCTGATTTGAGCCGGCTAATTTCCTGCTGTTGATTACTATTTGTTATTAGATTTTCGGTATTTTCATTTACGGCGAAACCTTGTTGTATAAAAACCTTTTCACTATCTAGGCCATAGCTTACAGATTTTTCCATTATTATCCTCTTCACTTCTTGCGGAATAGGTTTTCCTCCATATATAAGTTTAACACTACGTTTTGCCGGATCGATTTCATATTTAAGCAGATAATCTCCTTCAATATGACTTTCGTTCTTAATAAAAGAATTGGCATCCCTGCTAAATTGTTCCTGTTTTACCAATATGTATCCAAAATAAATACTCGGTACCAGTGTAATAATGACTACAATACTTACCCATCTGTTGGCACTTTTTTTTGTTGCATTATCTGCATTATTCCATATTGGGTATTTTAAAAAACGTACGGTAATCAAGGTCGCCAAAGCTATAAAAACAGTATTGATAGTGAACAGATAAAAGGCACCGAAGAAGTAGGCCCAGTTTGCAGTGGCTAAGCCATAACCCGCTGTGCATAATGGAGGCATGAGTGCGGTAGCTATAGCTACGCCCGGAATAACATTTCCTTTATTTTTACTGGAAGTAGCTACAATACCGGCTAAACCGCCTACTAATGCAATAATGACATCGTAAATATTGGGCTGGGTCCTGGCTAAAAGTTCAGAATGAGCTTCATTTAAAGGAGTAATTAAAAAGTATAATGTAGACGCAGATAAGCTCGAGAAGACAGCAAAACCAAAGTTATTAAGGGATTTCTTAAAAATACTAAACTCGTAGGTAGCTAAGCTATATCCAATACCTAAAATAGGACCCATTAACGGCGATACCAACATAGCGCCGATAATGACAGCTGTCGAATTAACATTTAAGCCTATGCAGGCGATAAATATTGCAAAAATGAGTATCCAAAGATTAGTTCCTTTAAAATAGATGCCTTTTTCTACAGTATCATGAATTTGGGCATAATCCTCTCTTTCCGATGATATATTAAACTTGTCTGTAATTTTCCGTAAATCCATGATGTAATTATTTGCTTTATTGCCATTTGGAACAACGCCCCAGACTAAAATAACAATTCCCGTGAACTAACTCCAAAACATCGCTGTTAATTATGGTAGTTAAAATAGTCCATCTTAGCTTTATTAAGTACTCATTATCCATTTAAATTATTGATTGTGACCGATTCAACCTTATGATCATAGTTCTGAATTTTCTATATATTTGTTCAATAACCTGTCTATGGCAAATGATTTTCCTTCCTCATTCGTATAGGATCGCTGCAAATAAAAATATCCTGAGGCTTAATCCTCTTGAGGTTATAGTGGGAATTTGAAGCAGGACAAGCTTTTTAATAAGGCTCACATTCATTATGGAATACCGATAAATTTTATTATATCAGAAAAATATGAGCAACCTTTTAAAAATAAACACCACATTTAGTAGAGGAGTCACTATTCCGAGCTTAATTTTTATTATAAGCATCTGTATACTTTCTGCAGTTTATCCTAATGTGACGGAAGATCTTCTAAACACCATTAAAGAATTCATATTTGTTAATCTCAACTGGGTATATGTTTGGTCGGTAACCATATTCGTTATCTTTTTGGTGTATCTGATGTTTAGTAAATATGGTAATATTAAGTTGGGCAAAAATGATAGTAAACCCGAATACTCTTTTTTTTCCTGGGTTTCTATGCTGTTTGCTGCCGGTATGGGAATCGGACTAATGTATTTTAGCGTAGCAGAACCTATGCAGCACTATTCGAATGAAATATTTTCTGGAAGTCACTATGTAAATCGGGCGAAGAGTGCCCAGCTATATACTTTTTTTCATTGGGGTATTCATGCCTGGGCTATTTATGGAATTGTAGGATTGTCATTAGCGTATTTTTCCTATCGCTACAAATTGCCACTTTCGCTAAGGAGTTGTTTATATCCGTTGCTAAAGAACAAAATTAACGGAAGATGGGGGAATGCGATTGACGTCTTTGCACTTTGCAGTACTTTTTTTGGTATTACTACAACATTAGGTTTTGGCGTAGTCCAGATCAATTCAGGCCTTCAAATTTTAAATATCGTACCGGACAATAGCTTTACTTATCAGGTTATCATTGTAAGTATTCTTGTCACACTTTCCATTATCTCTGCTGTTACGGGGGTAGACAAGGGAGTGAAGTTATTGAGTAATATCAATATCGTCAGTGTAGTGGTGCTTCTGCTTTTTGTGCTGGCACTTGGACCTACAGTATATCTCATAGGCAGTTTTACTGAAGGATTGGGAAGTTATATCAATAACTTTTTCAATCTTACCTTCGGTACACATGTTTATGAAGAGGAGACTCTACCCTGGTTTTATAACTGGACCATCCTGTACTGGGCCTGGTGGATTTCATGGTCCCCTTATGTAGGATTGTTTATTGCAAAGATTTCAAAAGGGAGAACGATAAGGGAATTTATAGCAGCTGTTCTGATTCTGCCAACTATGTTCAATTTTATCTGGATGTCAGTTTTTGGAAATAGTGCTATCTGGTTCGATCTCCATATCGCTAACGGTGCACTTAGTACCCTGGCAGACAATCCGGATGCATTGATGTTCAGGTTTTTGGAATATCTTCCTTTAACCAGAGTGATTAGTTTTCTGGTTATCGCAATTATCATAATTTTCTTCGTTACTTCTGCCGATTCAGGGATTTTTGTAATGAACGGAATTGCCACCAGGAATGCCAGCGTATCTCCTAAATGGCAGACTGCAGCCTGGGGTATTTTATTAGCTGTTATGGCGCTATTTTTACTGAATGCGGGAGGACTTACCGCATTGCAAAGTATGACTCTGGTAACGGCATTGCCGTTTTCTGTAATTGTACTTTTATTTATAGTGAGCCTGGTAAAAGCGCTGACAATTGACAGGAACTATTACGAACGTGATTTTTCCGTTTCTACCGTTCCGTGGTCTGGTAAATTCTGGAAAGAGCGGCTAAAGAATATCGTCTCGTTCAACGATCGGAATTCTATAGACCATTTTATCGAAACTACAGTCAAGACTGCTTTTCTGGAGTTACAAGGAGAATTTGCAGGGAATGGGATTGAAGCAAAAATCAATTCATCTGAAAATCCGAAAAGAATAGAAATTGAAATCCAGTACGACAGGGTAAACAACTTCGTGTATGGTGTTAAAAACCAGCCAAGAATGGTGTCCGACTATCTGCTCAATGAAGATAATTTACCTGATTTTGGTGAAAACCGGACATATTATCCACGGTCATACTTTGGAGACGCCCGGGAGGGATATGATATAAGGCTTTTTACTAAAAATGAGTTGATATCTGATGTCATTAAGCATTATGAGCGGTTTATGGAAATCATCTCGGAAGAGCGAAATGAAATGTTCATTAGCAGTAATGCTAACAGGAGAATGAAGTGAAAATATGATCTATCAACTTTGAGTTTGCG
>NZ_JBEBVH010000330.1:0-3855 GCF_040392825.1 Pseudopedobacter sp. | reverse complement strand
ATATTGTTAATCAATTTCAGATAAGCAGGTTGATTCTTCATATTTATAATATGACATCGCAATGTTACTCCCCGCTCTCCTTCTATTTTATTTAACTCCTTATAGACTTGCAAAAACAGCGTTGGCTCTGGAACAACACTATCTGGTCCATTTTCTACTGGAATATAATAATTTGTAATAGGCAGAAATTTCTTACCATCTATGCTGTATTCCCATTTTAATTTTACATCCGTTCCGTCAGAAACAGGTATATAATTTAAAGTTTCCAAAGAAAATGACTTTACATTACCATTGGATAGACTTACATCAAAATACCTTTCTAGTTTCAGCGTTTGTGTAAAATTCCTGGCAATTTTCTCAGGGTTCATTATTTCAAACTTTCCGGCAGAAGATTGTTTAAGTCCTTTACCTGTATGAACCGTAAAATTGAAATCTCCCAGGGTAAAATTAGAATTAGCTAGTTTTTCAACAGGCAGATTAATTAATTGGGGATGTTTTATATAGTTTTTTAAGTCTTCCGGTTCTGTATTTGCATCACTATTCCTAAAATCTTTTATACGATCAAAGGTGATCATGTTGGCATCATGATATCGGTATCCGTACCACGAAGTTCTACTAACGAAAACGATGTCTTTATTATCAAAAACCCAATCTATATACTGGAAGCCAAACGTGTCCCATGTACGCAAATGAGCCCCTTCATTATAACGCAGTATCTTTTTTCTTATCTCCCAATTCTGTAAGTCTTTTGAGCTCAACAACACCAATACATTTCTTTGATGCCAGTTCCCATTATATGTCTCAGATGTATTTTTAAAGGAAGAAATTTTATTGGTTATGGACCAGTACAGCTTCGAAACCGGGTCGTATCGGATGGTAAATTTAGATTCAGCTCCAGGAAAATGAACAAAATTACGAGGCTCGTTTTTAAATTCCATTTTCAGGTTTCTATCATCTATATCGATCATAGCTGCTATTTCATTACGAGGTTTTCCAGCTGCAACACCCTTTATTTTATAATCTACGTCCTTACCCGTCCATGTTTCCAACCGCATAAAATCTATTAATCTACCTTCTGGTGTGACTACAATGTTACCTTCTAACCAATTCGGACGCTTGGCATTTAACCATTTTTCCTCAAAGCGTATACTATTTGTGCGCTTCCAGCTGGAAGCTTTTAGTAAATCGGCATTCTCGTCTGCACAAATTGCCAGAGCGTGAAAATCTCTTCTATTTTCAGAGTCAAATGCTTCTTCGTAAGCTCGCCATATTTTTCCTTTATGCTTAACAACCGGAACCGGGCCTGTATGAAACATCCCTTTTGCGAGCATACCGGTATGCTCATCAGTAGGAACAGACCATGTTTGCCCATTATCTTTTGATCTGTAGATAACGATGTTACCCCACCCCCTGGTTGTTCCCATGAGATAGACATCGCCTTTGTGTTCAAATATATTTGCCCAAATCAGAGGAGAAACTCTTGAGAGTAATGCCCATGTTTTTCCTCTGTTTTTTGATACATGGATACTTGTTCCTCTATCAAAATCATGAGAGACCAAATAATCTCCATTAGATAAAATCACAATACTAGGAGAAGCAATTTTCTTTCGGATAGGATTTTCTTTCGACTCGAAAACGACTATTCCTGGAAATGGATTAAATAACTGGCAAAATGCCACATGGCTATAAAGGAGCAGAAATGATGTAATTAAGACTCGTATATACCTATTCATAATAATTTGGAGTATAATAAATGACAAAAGTATAAACACTGACAGGTTTTAAATCGACATCCTGTTAGCGTTACTAAAAGTTGCTACGGAACAATGGTTACATTCAGTTTTTTAATAATTTCCGGTTGTTCGTTTGCTTTTGTGTTAGAAGCGACAAAAACAACCTCATAATTCCCAGGCTTTTTATAAATGTAGTTATGCTTCAATTCGTTTTCACTCTGTTTCGTAATAAGAATTACAGGTTTATCTTTCCCAGCATTGAATCTGGGTAATTCAATTGGTCCGCTTATGGCATATCCCTCTTTGTATGCTCCTGTCATGTTATTAAAAATCCCATTCCACGTTAACAATGTACTTGAAACGGAAGGTCTATTATTTGATGGTTGAGCTGCTGAAGCTTCATTTTCATACCATTGAAAGTTAAATTGCCCTTGCGAATAAAGCTGTCCGGATAAGGTATTGTCGTCTGCTACTTCTCCGATTAACGTAAAATTACGTACTCTGAACTGAACCCTGTTAGTGGCAGCTTTTGTCTTACAAAGCCAGGCAAAATATACTGGCTTTCCTTCTGCAAAAACGTCTGATATATCTACATTACCCGATTCTGCATATATTGAAGAACTAGACTGTAATACGGTTTGCAAATAGAATCGATTAGTTATAGGTGTCCAGTTTGTATTTTTTATATTATCATAAGTATATGTACCATTAAAAGTTGTGGTATATAAAAGCTCAGCACAATCTATATTGCTAATCGTATTATTATCAGGAGTTTTGTTAGACTCGAAACTAAGCTTTGCTAAAACGTCATAAAAGCGTTCTGTATCGCGGTAATTGTAATCATTTCCAACAGTTCCAGAATAAAAACTTACCATGTGCGCATTACCTTCTATAATAAATTTAGTGGTGTCTCCCACTTTGAAGGTATTGCTTTCATCCAGTCTAACATCAAATTGCATCGGAACCGGAGTAGTCGGATCATCAACATCAATTTTAGCCAGGTCAGTAATTTCTTCCAGGTCTTTGTTACATGCAGTAACCATAGCAAATGCACATAGTACTGGTATATACCTTTTTATAAGATTTTTCATAACTATCGCGTTTATTTATTGAATGGTTAGCTTGATTTTTTTTACTGTTTCTTTTCTTCCGTTAAAGTTTACGTTGTATCCTACAAAAGCAACTTCGTACTCTCCTGGCTTATTAAAAGTGTAAAAGTATTCTGTCATATTTTCATTTTGTATACTTTTAATTACCTGTGGTTTATCAAGTCCCAAATTCATTTGATCTGAGAGCGTAACAGAGCCACTGACAGCATATCCTTCTTTCAAAGGACCCGTAGTATTATTAAATATCCCATTCCAATAAATCAGCGTATTGGTAATACTTGGCAAGTCAGATGCTTGCATTCCTGCTGCTTCATTTAAAGCCCACCTGAAACTAAGTTGTGCCTGAGAATACAACACACCGGACAATTCACTATTACCCAATACCTCGCCAGTTACATTAAAATCTGCTACCTGAAATCTGGTCCGTGACGATTCAGCATTGGTTTTACAATACCATGCAAAATAAATAGGCTTTCCTGTCGCAGCAAGATCAGAAATATCTGCAATTCCAGCATCCGTAAAAGAAGCAGCTGTACCTACTATTGGTGGAATATTAAATCTATCTGATATGTTTATCCAATTTGCTGACCTGACATTTTCATATGCATAATTTCCATCAAAATCGGTTGAATATAATAATTCGGCACAGTCTTCATTATTTCCAGCAAATTTGGCTGCCCTGAAACTCAATTTAGGCACTATATCATAAACACGATCTTTATCATGAAAGGCATAGTCATTTTCAAAACTACCTGAATAAAAATTTATCATATCCGGACTACCTTCAATGCTAAATCTTATCCTTTCACCTACTGCATAAACACTTTTCTCTGTTACAACATTGAACACCGGTTCTTTAACTTCATAAGGATCCTGGCATGCCACTATTGTAAGCAGCAAACCTATATATGTTAAATACTTTTTCATCATTACCATCCTTGATTTTGAACTAATTTTTTGTTAACTCCCATTTCATATGATGGAATTGGCCACCATTGATCTTTAGGCTCGAC
>NZ_JBEBVH010000329.1:0-3862 GCF_040392825.1 Pseudopedobacter sp. | reverse complement strand
GCTTTCGATAACAGTTATACTTGATTTCAGGAACAGGAGAGGAGTTTTTAAATCGGGTTGATTAAATTCTATTAAACTGTCTGCAAATACTTTTAAAGACCAAAAAGGTTCGTTCCCACCTGCGAAGAAATCTACACCTTCTTTAAGTAAAGATTCGTTGTTACCTTCTGCTTCTGTAGAGTAATCTATTTTATAAAGCTTTCTATTGGTAGCGGAAGTATTTGCTAAATCGGAACCAATTTCTGCAATTTCGTTATTGCTTACTTTATAGTAGCTTTTAGTTAAGCTATCTTTAAGCAGAACAGTAGAATCATTAATTGCTTCCCATTTCCCTTTTATTCTCTGGAAATTAGAACTTTTACCTGTTTGAATAATGTCTTTTTCAAATTCATTTTCTGCAAATGAGATATGTGTTCTAACACCGTCGGACGACATACCCTGATAGTCGCCTAATATAGGTAGTGTAGATTTTTTTTGCGAAATGCACGATGCAGCAAGGATTAAACCTGCTAAGATAATTGTCTTTTTCATATGGTCATTAAAATCAATATGCTTAAAATAAACATAACGCATAAGCAAATGTTTATTTTAAGCACTGGTTTTTGCCTGTCTATAAGCACCGTTTAGTTATGAAAGACAATCGGGCGCGATTAAAACAATAATCCCCGACGTTAATATTATTCTGCCAATATGCCTTTTAATACATATTTTGCAGTAGCAGGATTGGTAGCTAAAGGAACATCATGAACATCGCAGATGCGAAGAAGCATTTGCACATCCGGTTCGTGTGGGTGTTTTCCCAGTGGATCTCTAAAAAATAAAATACCAGCTAATTCACCTTCAGCAGCCATTGCCGCTATCTGTGCATCGCCTCCTTTTGGCCCACTTAATTTTTTAATTACATTTAATCCGGTCTTTTCTATCAAGCCTCCTGTTGTTCCGGTAGCTACGATATCCATTTCAGAAAGTACATCTTTATAGTCTTTTACAAAACCAATCATTTCGGCTTTTTTACCGTCATGGGCAATAAGAGCAATTCGTTTCTTCATGTTATTATTTATTTTATTTTTATCCAAAAAACATATATGTCAATAAAATGGCAGCTATTAAGCCAACAAAATCGGCAATTAAACCACAAACAAGTGCATGTCTGGTATTTTTAATACCTACAGAACCAAAATAAACAGCCAATACATAAAAAGTAGTTTCAGAAGATCCCTGAATAATACTTGCCAGTCTGCCCTGAAAAGAGTCTGCTCCGTATGTTGTCATTACATCTACCATTAAGCCCCGGGCGCCGCCACCGCTCAGTGTTTTCATTAACCCAACAGGCAATGCCGGAACAAATCTGGTATCTAAACCAAAGAAAGATACAGCAGAAGCAATAGCACCCACAACATAATCCATACATCCCGTTGTGCGAAATACAGATATAGCAACTAAAATAGCAATGAGAAATGGAATAATCATTACTGCTGTTTGAAAGCCTTCTTTAGCTCCGTCTATAAATGCATCATATACGTTTATCTTTTTGACAGCTCCGTATACAATGAATAGTATAATTATCGATAGTATAAGTAGTCCACCAATTAAGCCTGTAATTTCCTGCATTCTATCCGGACTTAATCCGTTAAGAGAAATATACAGTAGAGCCATTAACCCCAGAAAACTTCCTAAAAACACCAATACAGGTAGTTTAAATAGGTTTATTTTTTGAAATGCAGCAACAGCAAGCATTCCGGAAATAAAGGAAATGAAAGTTCCAATTAACGCAGGGATAAATATGTCTGCCGGATTAGTTGCTCCATTAGCCATTCTAAGTGCTATAACAGAAGTAGGTATAAGGGTAATACCTGCTGTGTTTAGAACCAGAAACATAATCTGAGCGTTTGTCGCAGTCTCCTTATTCGGGTTTAATTCCTGTAACTCCTGCATTGCTTTTAATCCTACCGGAGTAGCGGCGTTATCTAAACCCAACATATTGGCACTAAAATTCATGATAATGGAACCATTTGATGGATGATTTTTAGGAATCTGAGGAAAGAGTTTACTGAAAAAAGGATTAACGCCTTTTGCAAAAAGTGAAATCATACCCGCCTTTTCTCCAATTTTCATTATTCCAAGCCAGAAAGTCATAATTCCAACCAGGCCTAAGGAAATTTCGGCCCCGGTTTTTGCACTGTCAAACATACCATTCATTACGTTTGAAAAAATTTGTACATCGCCTAAAAATATTAGTTTAAAAAGTGCTACAATAAAAGCGATAACAAAAAATGTAATCCAAACGTAGTTTAACGCCATATATTAGTTTGTTGAGTTTTAAGTTTGATTAACATAAAATAGTGATTTTACCAATTAAACCTGCACAGTAACTGGTCTAATTCTGTGAATACACTTAAATATGTGATTTAGATAAATAGTCATATAGTTTGTAGTATATGCCTTAGACACCGACTTTTTAATTTTCTGCTTTAAAGGTAAAGTTTTAGGGATTTAAACAGAAAAATAAATCATTTTTTTGGCCAGGATCTTCTGGTTTTCAACGTTTGCCTAATAGACACAAATACAGCGTATCTACTATCCAGATTTTACTTTAAACTTTTTATTCTCACTTACAACTTAATACTAGGTATATAAAACATCGGCATCGTTCACAAATTCCTGTCCGTTTAATCTCTGAAATACTCTCGCTAATGTCAATACATCTTTTTGGCAGTAAGACACAATCTTAGAAAGGTTCTTTTCTATATAATAAGTATGAGCAACCTGACTGCCGTCCAATTCATCTTTAGGTGTTGGAATGTCAAATATAGCGGCCAATAGTTCTAGGCTGGTGTAGCTTTTGTGGTCACCAAATTTCCAAAGCTCCAAAGTATCCAAATGGTTAACCTCCCAGGGTTTCTTTCTGATCGTATTAAGTTGAGCAGGAATAGGTAATTCGTTAATAAGTGCTCTGCGACATAAATAGGGGAAGTCAAATTCTTTCCCATTATGAGCGCATAAAGATAAGTCTGATGGGAATTTTTGTAATAAAGAAGAAAACTTTAAAAGTATATCAATTTCATTTTCGCCGTATAAAGACTTTATTTTTAATTGACCCGTTGGGGTGAATTTACCCAGAGAAATACAAACAATTTTTCCAAATTCTGCCCAGATTCCAGCCTTATTATAAAATTCTTCAGGTGTTTCTTCATTTTTTCTATAAAACTGAGATTTTTTGTCCCACAGTGGTTTTATGTTTTCCGGAACTAAGTCATAGTATTGATATTGCGGAACGGTTTCTATATCCAAAAAGAGGATATTGGTAGTATTTGGTTTTTCTATCATGCAAGACTCTGGTTTTAGAAATGAACGGCAACTAAATTTACAATAAAGTCTGTGATATACAACTTAAAACTGAATAAATCTTAAAGTTTAATGAAAAAGGAGAGGAGAGTTGTAAAAAATAAATTCTGTACTGAAGGCGGGAATCGAACCCGCACTCGCTTTAGGGCGAACAGGATTTTAAGTCCTGCGTGTCTACCAGTTCCACCACTTCAGCTTGTTTCAACCCGAAGGATAAAACTAAGAGCGAAAGACGAGATTCGAACTCGCGACCCCAACCTTGGCAAGGTTGTGCTCTACCAACTGAGCTACTTTCGCTTATAAATATTTCAAATGCTTAATTATCTCCACAGTCCAGAGATATTGTACTGAAGGCGGGAATCGAACCCGCACTCGCTTTAGGGCGAACAGGATTTTAAGTCCTGCGTGTCTACCAGTTCCACCACTTCAGCATGGTTATTTACTTTGAAGTAAATCTAACCCTTTGGAGCGAAAGACGAGATTCGAACTCGCGACCCCAACCTTGGCAAGGTTGTGC
>NZ_JBEBVH010000328.1:0-3865 GCF_040392825.1 Pseudopedobacter sp. | reverse complement strand
CAACGGCAGACAGTAAGCTAAACCTTCAAACAGTGGTGGCTTATAATCACATAAAATATGATGTCACTTCTCTTGATCCGATAAACACTTCTCTTCACAAATATGCTATTATAAAGCTTAAAAATACTACAAACCAAACCCAGGCAGCATTTTACTGGCATGATTATACGGCATATAATTATGTAACCTTCAATATTACAGCGAACGATACTAACTATAAAGAATATGTAATTGACCTCAGCGGAAATACAAACTGGACAAGCAAGAGCGCGATAAAAATTATCCGTTTTGATATTCCTCTTGGGGCTATAACGGGTTCGGTAAACAAAACAGTAAGTATAGATTATATTAAACTGGCTGCGTCGTCTTCCCCTGCATCTCCTTTAATGAAATTCAACGAGAAAAAAAATAATTTACTCTCTTTCACAGAAGAGAATAACAAGACAGAAGGCCGGGAGTCTTTAATTTTATATCCAAATCCGGTTGAAAATTATGTTAAGATAAATCTGATAACTGCAGATCGTAATTTAAAGATGAAAGTAATCGGTATGGATGGTCAGGTTGTTTTCGAATCATCCGGTACTCATAATGAAATCAATGAAAGCTTAAATCAGAGACTATTTTCTTTTAAGCCAGGAGTATATGTCGTGAATATCAAAGACGGGGAAAATCAATATAGCCAGAAGATAATTAAGAAAGAATAAACAGGCTTTCCATCCCATCGCTGAAAAGGCTGTTTTGGGTTGAAGTTAATCGTAAGACAATCAAGATATTATGGAGATGATGCTGTTTCCTGCTTTGCCTGTGATAAATATAGAGAATGGTACTTTGATTAATGCTCAACAGATCTGATACAGTTGGATGTTAAAAATTAAACTAAATTTTTTTGATCAGCACATACAATTCGAGAGTTTGCCCATACGGCAGGCTCTCGGATTGTGATCTCCCTGTTGGAGCCAGACTGAGACTCTCAAAGCCTATGTGGTTGGTTGAATGGCATCGTATCTGGGGCTATTAATACGCCAAATTGGAATCTTTAGGAATAAACTTCCTGTCTAATAAGTTACTTCTCATCCTGATTAAGGGACCAAATCAAAGCAGGAACAGATTCATTGCTTGGGGTCTCTTCAGGCAACTCTTCCTGTTCAAAAATTACAGCTTTGCCATCTCGGAGATGTATAGCCTCCAGAAATGCTCCGGCCTGATATAGCTGGTTGTCTATTTTAGAATTACTTTTCCCTGTACCGCTTTCAAAAAAAATAGTCATCATAACCAATATTGCCAGTTCATTAGCTCCGGAGATGGGCAAAACGAGGCTACCGCCAGGAAAATCACTTTTCTTGTCTATCCTTAACTCCGGAGCTGGGTTAAAATCGTAAATGTTGTTTTTGAAATCAAGAAAAGCCAGGCCCAGGCTCAATACTGCTCTTTCTGCATGATCAGGAATACCCATCAAACTGTCCCATGTAAAACTCGGAAAGTCAAGCTTTATTTCTCCGTTTGCTAAATTGATTTTTGGCGAGGGCTTAAAGATGGATTCCAATTTAGCTTTATCACTAAATTCAAAACCTTTTAGTAAGCTTATATTGCCATCAAATACGCTTCGCTGACCTTTCATAACCGAAGGCCCGCTGCGTATTACTTTTCTGAAAATTTCTGAAAGCCGGTTATGAAGGGTTCTTTTAAATGGCCTGAGCATGAGAGAGGCAAACGCAGTTTTTGTGAGCTTGCAGGCAGTGCTTCCATGCCCAAATTCGGTCCCGCTATTTTTGCTGCTCTCCGAAAGGTTGTATTCTTTAGGCAACGACCGGTTAAAGTGTTTTTTGCCCCGGCGATAACCTACCGTATTGCCAAGTTTGCCCGAATATGAAATTAACCCGTCTTGTGTTGCCATTTTTTTTGTAAATTAGTAAACCGATAAATTTATAAATTTTGCCTGAAAGAAACCCAATAGTTTTTCAATTTATAAATCCACATCAAATCCACCTTTAATCCACATCAAGTCCACGTTAAACCCACTATAGCTATAACCTTTTCGGCCTCTATCTCCTATATTGCTTCGGGGATGGTTTTATATTGGTTCAGTCGGTTTCGAAGAAGCTCTGAATCAGTATAGAAGTTGTAATGATGTTATTGCCATATCATGGTGCGGCGAAATCATTCGAACCTTTAAGACTATCGGAAATGTATCGCTTTTAGCTAAAAAAATACATGGATTTATAACACCCTGAGCCTATTTTAGCTTCCCCGGAAGAAGAATCTAATAATTAATTACAATACAGACAGTATATACATGGCTTTGGCTGTGTATATACTTTTAATATAGTTCAGGAAAATGAAAGAGAAGCTAATTATTATTTTATTATTTTTAATCAATACGGTTTTTACACCGGCTTATTCACAGCCCCGTACAGATAATTTTTTTAAAGACGGAGACCAGGTAAACTTTATTGGAAACAGTATTACCCATGATGGGGATTTTCACCACTACATACTTACATATTACGTGACACGCTTTCCGCATGTAAAGGTCACTTTTTACAATTCCGGGATCAAAGGAGATAATGCAAACAGCTTTCTACGGAGAATGGATGCGGATATTCTTCCTAAAAAGGCAAACTGGTCTGTAGTAATGGCTGGAATGAATGATGTAAACAGAAGTCTGTATAACCCCGAAGTACAAGGAAACTCGGATATTCCGGCCCGAAAAGAACGGGCGCTTACAGATTACAGGAATTATCTGGAAAACGTAATTCAACGGCTTTTAAAGTCTAAAACAAAGGTAATACTGCAAAAACCAAGTATTTACGACCAGACAGGTGATTTACCGACACCCAATTTCGCAGGCGTAAACGACGCCCTGAAAAAATGTACACAGATAATGGATGAGCTCGCTAAAAAATACAAGCTGAGCACCATTGATTACTGGACAATTATGAACCAGATTAATCTTAAAGTACAGAAAGACAATCCAAAAGCGACTATTATTGGAAACGACAGGGTGCATCCGGGCGCAACAGGCAATTTCATTATGGCCTATCAGTTCTTAAAATACACACAGGCGCCCAAATATGTCTCTTCGATTGAAATAGAAAACGGAGCTGTAAAAGATGCGAAACATACGACTATAACCGACTTAAAGCTTGATGAAGAGACAATAAGTTTCAAATCGGCAGAAGAAAGCCTTCCTTTTCCTGTACCCGCAGAGGCAGAACAGGCATTATCCCTTGTTCCTTTCTCTGAAGAATTTAATGTGCAGTTGTTAAAAGTTAACGCGTTGGCAGAAGGAAAATATGCCGTTGTTATTGACGGCACACTGATAGGAAACTTTACAAATGAAGAATTAGGAAAAGGAATCAATTTAGCAGACATCAAAACAACACCGCAATATAAACAGGCATTGAAAGTAATGCAACAGGCAGTTTTATATCGCAACGCTCAGCGGAAATTAAGAGATATAAAATTTGTAGAGTTCAGCTACCTGCCAGAGAATCTATGGAAATCGGATATAGAACCTGTCAAAGCTTTTATAGATAATTATCTGGGTTTCCTGCAGGCATCAAAAGATGCGAAACACCCTGCCCTAAAAAAGGTTTTTGATGATTACCTGGTAAATAAAGCGTTGCAAAATGAGTTGGAACAGCAGGTCGCAAAACTTCCGGACCTGATTTATGAAGCAAGTAAACCAATAGCACATAACTATCAAATCAATAAAGCTGATATTAATATGCCGGACAGAAGCAAACTTCCATTTGGAACCAATGCTTCAGGTGCTGAGTTCGCTCCGCATAAAGCGCCCGGACTTTATAACAGAGAATATACCTACCCAACCGTTTCTCAACTGGATTATTTTAAATCTAAGGGA
>NZ_JBEBVH010000327.1:0-3876 GCF_040392825.1 Pseudopedobacter sp. | reverse complement strand
AAAATAACCTTTATAGTGCGTTAGCATATTAGCAGTCATGAAAGCGCCATAACCTTGTCCGCCAAGAACAAGCCGGTTTCTATCTGCAATCTGCAATCTGGCCATTTCGTCTATAGCGGCAACAGCATTTTGTTTTAATTGCTCCAGAAAAGTATCATTAGGCATATCGTTACTTTCACCTACAATAGGCATATCCATTTCTAGCACAGCGTAACCCTGAGTTACCCAATAAACAGGCGAATTCCATGTTAAATCTGGTGATCGGAAAGGGGAGCCCTTCACGGTTGCGGCGGCTACAGGTGTTTTATATTCTCTCGGATAAGCCCATACAATAACAGGAATTCTACCTTTATCTATGCCGTAATCTTTCGGTAAATAGATGGTAGAAGAAAGTTTTAGACCATCCATTCGTTTGTAATTTAATATGCGTTTGGTAACTCCGTTAAGTGGAAGATAAGGATTCGTGAAAGAACTCACCTGATACTCTTTCTTGGATTTTATATTTTGATAAAAATAGTCCGCCGGCTGCAGAAAAGATTCTCTGGAAAAAACGAGCTTACCATTGTTATAATGTACAGGTTTTTCGTAATAAGGAGCCTTCGAACGGAAAAGTGTATCGGTTATTTTGGTTTTAACGTTAAATTTCAATAAAAAGGGCCTGTCTCCATTAACAGAGGCCCCATCAGAAATACTAAAAATATTAACATTGCTAGGGTCTAATCTTCTGAATTGATTGGCTTCGAGCAATAAAACATCTTTATTATATTCATTTTTGGTTGTTAAGAAATACCCGGGATCAGAATACCGGTCTTCATAATATCTATCCCATAAATTAACCCGATAAGAGCTATTTGCCGGTTTGATAAAAACTCTTCTTTCTGTTCTTGTTTTCCACCATCTTTCAGTAACAATAGCTATATGATCGTCTCCCCAAACAATAGATTTAAAGCGTAAATAGCAGTCTGCCAATTTATCTGGTTTTTTGTCATCCATATCCTGTGTATAGATAATATCGCGGACAGCTACTCTAAAATTTGGGTTTCCTTCGTCTTGGGCCTCTACCCAAACGTAAGTCTGCGGTTTGTCATGTCTCCATTGAAATGCTCTTTTTGCTGTTATTACAGCATCAAAACCGATAGGTAGATTATCTTGTACAGGTGTTTTGGAAAGATTTCTGTCCAGTTTGCCCTGTTTATCATAAATATCGGTGCTGAAAGGAAATTTATCTAATGGTACCGTATAAGGGTATGGTTTTTCCAGGGTGGAAGTCATCACAAAATTGCCGTCTGGCGAAAAATCAAAATCTTTATAAATAGCAGGTGAAGCAAAGTTTTCAATATCTCCGTTTAGATAAACGGTTTTTAGCTGAGCAGTAAAATACTGATCCAATAGATCTTCGTCTGCAGTACTATTCAGCAAGTCCAGGTATAATTTGGCAGATAAAGCTTTCTCCCGACTTTCTAAGCTAATGGGAGAAACTATATTGGAATGGTTATTCGGTTGACGGTTTACCTTAAACTTTGCAAGGATTGACTGATTATCCGGAGCCCATTGGTATACCCTGCCCAAGGTATTATTTAGCGTTAAATCGGATATTCGTTTAGCATTATAAGTGACCAAAGAGGCTGTCCAAAGTTCCAGTCCATCATTTCCGTCCAGACAAAAAGCAATTATTGTTTGATCCGGAGAAAAAGTAACGTTAGAGATTTTATAGGAATCAGGCAAACCGGACAATCTGATTTCTTCATTATACTCCAGGTTTTTTATACTGATGGAGGTATAGAACTTATGCTTAAGATTATAACCTTTGCCATCAAGCCTTTCGCCAGCCAGTTTAACAGCCGGTACTCTGATCTCTGAAATGGGTACAAGCGTATTTCTTTCCAATACAACCATATAATCACCGGAATTATTGAGAATAACTTCTCTGTGGATTGCATTATCAATTAAATCCTGAATTTCCTGTGCCGGTTTTTGATACCCTCCGGCAGAGTCCTGTGCTAGTGAAGATAGAGTGCTTATTGAAAGTACAAAAGCCGGAATGCATAACATTCCGGCGATTTTAGAGATTGCTTTTAGCATCGCTATAATGAAAGTTTTATGCAGTTTATTTGATATATCTGAAGTCTTGTCCGTTCTTAATATTCAGCAAAGATTCATATATTAAACGTATAACATTGTCCACATCGTCTTTATGTATCATTTCAACCGTCGTATGCATATATCTGAGCGGTAATGAAATTAGGGCAGATACTACACCGTCATTAGAATACGCAAAAGCATCTGTATCTGTTCCGGTAGAACGTGAGGAAGCCTGTCTCTGGAAAGGGATATTGTTTTCCTGTGCTGTTTCTACCAATAATTTATTCAGGTTATTATGAACTGCCGGAGCGTAAGAAACTACAGGTCCTTTGCCACAGGCTAAATCTCCCTGAGTAATCTTATTAATCATAGGTGTAGTGGTATCATGGGTAACATCTGTAACAATAGCCACGTTTGGTTTAATACGGTGGGCAATCATTTCTGCTCCACGTAAACCAATTTCTTCCTGAACAGCGTTAACAATGTACAATCCAAAGGGAAGTTTTTGTTTGTTTTCATGAAGTAAACGAGCAACTTCCGCAATCATGAATCCGCCAGCTCTGTTATCCAAAGCTCTGCCTACGTAGTAACGATCGTTTAAGACCATAAATTCGTCTTCATATGTGATTACGCAACCAACGTGGATTCCCAGGGCTTCAACTTCTTCTTTAGAAGTACAACCACAATCTAAAAATATATTTTTTAGTTGCGGCGTTTCTTCTTTCTCGCCTCCATGTCGTGTGTGAATAGCCGGCCAACCGAAAACTGCTTTTACAATTCCCTTGTCTGTATGAATATTTACTCGTTTAGAAGGAGCTATCTGATGATCTGAACCTCCGTTTCTGATAACGTAGATTAAACCATCTGAAGTAATATAATTTACAAACCATGAGATTTCATCGGCATGAGCCTCGATAACTACTTTATATTCGGCTTTTGGATTAATAATTCCAACTGCAGTTCCGTAATTGTCAACGTAATGTTCGTCTATGTAAGGTTTAATATAATCTAACCACAGTTTTTGTCCCGTATACTCGAACCCTGTAGGAGAGGGATTATTGATGTAAGATTCAAAAAACTTTAAAGATTTCTCTGTTACAATTTGTTGTTTATCCTTTGCTTTCTTCTTTGTCATGTTTACACTATAAATTTATCCAATATCGATAGGTAGCTGATTGGAAAGTAAAGCTATCAAATTTCTTTTTCGATGGTCATAAAATTGATTCCGTTTTTTGTAAAAGTTTTGCCATTTGGAACGAAGCCAAATTTTTTATAGAAATACAGGGCAGATGCTCTGGCATTACACCAAATTGCTGTCTTTTCTAAAGATTTTGCGTGGTTAAGAATGTACTCCATAAGCTGAGAGCCGATTTTCTTGTTTTGAAATTCTCCTCTTACAGAGAATTTTCTGAATAATAGTTTATCGCCATCTTCGTACACAGAAACAACTCCGGCAAGTTTATTGTCTGTAAAAGCTCCAAAATGAGTACCTATAAAATCGTCCTCTAATTTTACAGCTTCTATACCCAAATCAGGGTAAAGCACTTCATGTCTAACAGTCCAGACTAATTCTGGTGTTATTTGCTCTATATTTAAGTTTGTCTCCATGTACAGGTTATATATTCTATTGATTACACAAATATGTGCTTTGTTGTTTTAAAAAAATAATGCATTTACATAAATTACGTGAATATGAATATTGAGTTTAGTTTTATGTAAGTTGAAGATATGTTTTTGTTTGATGGAATCTGGTTTTATTAGTGGTTTGGTTTATAAAGTATTTAAATAATCGTT
>NZ_JBEBVH010000326.1:0-3891 GCF_040392825.1 Pseudopedobacter sp. | reverse complement strand
CGGTACCAGACAATATCCTCTCCAATTCTTCTGATAACTTTTCGGTATTACAATTCTCCTGAATAAGCTCCTTTACAATCTCCCTATTCACAACAAGATTTACTAAAGAAATAAACCCTATCTTAATTAACAGTTTTGCTATTCCAATGGTTATAGCATTACCTTTATAAACTACAACCTGGGGCACATTAAAAAGTGCAGTTTCTAATGTTGCTGTTCCAGATGTCACTACGGCAGTATGAGCATTGCTTAAAAGATCATATGTTTGCCCAAAAACTACAGAGATATTTTTCCCCTGCATATAGGCTTCATAATCTGCTCTCGAAAAATTTGGAGCACCGGCAATAACAAATTGATATTCCGGAAATTTGTCTGTTACAGAAATCATTGTTGGCAACAAATAGTTTAATTCCTGTTTCCGGCTCCCGGGTAAGAGTGCTATTATTTTCTTTCCTTCAAGCTGATGTTCACTTCTAAAATCAGGGTTTGCTTTAAATTCATGAATAGCATCTAACAGGGGGTTGCCTACATAATCAACCTCCATTCCCCATTTCTTATAAAAATCTACTTCGAACGGAAAAATGCAGAACATCTTATCTACAACCTTCTTAATCTTCACTACGCGTTTCTGGTTCCATGCCCAAACTTTTGGAGAAATATAATAAAACACTTTTATATTGTGCTTTTTAGCAAACTCCGCAATTTTCAGATTAAAACCGGGGAAATCTATCAATATCAACACATCAGGCTGATAAACGAGGACATCTTGCTTACAAAAAGAAATATTCTTAAGCACTGTAGAAAGATTCAATAATACTTCTACAAAGCCCATAAAGGCCATATCTTTGTAGTGCTTTACTAATGTACCGCCTTGTTCTAACATAAGATCTCCGCCAAAGAATCTAAATTCAGCATCATTATCCTGTTTCTTTAATGCTTTCATTAGATTGGCGCCATGCAAATCGCCAGATGCCTCTCCTGCTATTAGATAATATTTCATTTTCTTAGATATGAGATTTTAGATATGAGATGTGAGACAGATACAAAGGCATTCTTTTGGAGAGACTGAAAAATCTAAAAAACAAAATAAAGAAATACCTAAAGCTCCTGCCATACTAAATGAACTTAATGAACCAATGAACTAACTAACTAACTAACTAACTAACTAACTAAAAACTTATAATAAGCAAATATAAGCGCACAAATGAATGTCGAAGCTAAAATACCTCTGGCCGTACGTTCATTGTAATGTTTTGACGCCTGATTGAATATAACGAAATTCAAAGCCACACAACCTATATACAATAAATCCGCTTTCTTAAGAAACTCAACATTATTTTTCAAATAATCAACAATCAAGAAAGCCAGAGAAGGCAAGCCCAAACCATAAAGCATACCCAACCAGACCGAATCGTTTTTAAACATTTAAATCCCAGGTATTTAAAATTGACATCGCATGATGTGCGGTTAAATCGAATTGTACAGGAACTACCGATGCATATCCATGTTGCAAAGCCCATACATCAGAATCTTCACCCTTATCAAAATTCTGGAAAACACCTGTTAACCAATAATAATTTCTATGGTAAGGATCGGTTCTTTCGTCAAACTCTTCTTTCCATTTGGCATTGGCCTGCCGGCAGATCTTTAAACCTTTAATATCTTCTCCGGCCGGAAAATTTACATTCAGAAGTACACCTTGTGGAAGCCCATGCTCTAGCACCTGTAATACAAGCTTTTCGACAAATTTCTTGCAGTGTTCAAAATTTGCTGTCCATGAAAAATCGTCCAGAGAAAAGCCTATAGAAGGTATACTTTCGATAGCTCCTTCTACCGCAGCAGACATGGTCCCCGAATAAATTACATTAATAGAACTGTTGAGCCCATGGTTAATACCAGAAACACATATATCTGGCTTTTTCCCTTTAAAAACCTTATTCACCGCTAGTTTCACACAATCAACCGGGGTTCCGGAACATTTCCACATTTCTATTCCTTCATACATCTCCACCTTATCTAAACGTAATGGCTTGCTTATGGTTATGGCATGACCGGTTCCTGATTGCGGACTGTCTGGAGCAACAACAACAACGTCACCAATTTCCTTAACAACTTCAATTAACGCTTTTATTCCAGGAGCAATGATACCGTCATCGTTAACTACTAAAATGGTGGGCTTATTTTTCTTCATTAAACAAATATAGGAAAGAAAATAAAGAATGGTAAGCCAGCGCCGTTTAAACAAAATGGTATATCATGCTCGCTTTTATAGGATACAACCATGTTTATCAGAAATAGAAAAGTTCTTTAAATTTAACGTCAAGTATCTAACTATTCAGTAGTATAATTCGGAACGAATCAACATAATAGTAAAAAATCAAGTCTTAACAACTCACTCAAAGCAAAAAAACTGAGTACTTTCCTGGATTTTAAAGTTTGGGGTAAATAGCCAAAAAACTTCTTAAATGCACTGGTAAAATGTGTTGCGTGTTTATAACCCATAGACTCAGCGATATCAGAAATGAGATACTCGCCTGATAAAAGCATATTTTTAGCTTTTTGCATTTTACAGGATAGGATATAACCAAATACCGTATAACCAAATAATATTTTAAAGTGTTTTTTAAGATATTGTTCATTAGTTCCTGCCTGTCTTGCGAGATAAGCCAATGAAAAAGATTGATCCGGGTTATGGTCTATCAACTCTTTAATCAAATTCATTTTATCTACTTCGATAGTACTCAATCCGGAAGGTACTGTCTTTTCCTCTTCGTACTGGGCCAGTTGCAGCGCAATAACTTCTATAATCTTTGCCTTTGTATATAATGTTCTCAAGTGCCCGTCAAAGCCACAAGTGCTTACATCATCCAAAACACTACGCAGTTTAGGGGTAATATGTAAATTGTCTGAACTAAATGCGCTAAATTTTTTTATATTTTTTTGTTTATAAAGTTTATGATTATCAGGAATATATCTGAAGAAGAATTCTTTTTCGATATATATATTTATAAAATCGAGATTTTGATCTGTGTAACTAATAAACAGTTCGCCTTTTGGAACAAAAAGAATATTATACTCTGAACTTTTAAATGTAATACTTTCTTTCCCCGCAGTACTTCGATATGAACACTCTCCCTGTAAGCAAAACTGAATAACTACAACTTCGTCATTAGTTAAAAATCTGGCTGATCCTGCTTTGTCGTTACTATAACAATAGTGCTTCAATAAAAAATCTTTAAAGAAAAGACTCCCATCAGTAAACGAATCTTCTGTAATGATCTCTAATTTCTTTTCTTCCATTATGATAGCCATAGAACAAATAGATTCTGTTTTTTCCTTTTACGTCATAAAATCTCCATATGCAGTCATTCTATATAACAGCTATAGAGATATATTTGCGACCGCAATTTAGCTTTATTTAGACTTTTTCTAAAGAAAAATTGGTTTTTTTATCATAGAATGAAATACTATTTACTCTCTTTACTATTTCTTTTATCCTTCAATACGTTTGCTCAGGAGAAATCAGGTCATATTTCTGGTAAAGTTACTTCCGGCGACAACACAGCAGTAGAAGGTGCAATGGTATTTATTAAAGGCTTGAATAAACAAACCGTAACAGATGAAAAAGGGAACTTTCTGTTTAAGAATATACCTTTTGGAAAATATAGTTTAGAAATCAGCTCTATTGAAATTGAGTTTAAATCTGTTGAAATAATCGTTGACCGTCCAGTCCGTCAGTTTAATATTTTAGTAACGGTTAAAGAAAACAGACAATTAAAAGAAGTTAGTATAGTAGCAAAAACTGAGAAAAAAGAGTTAGAAACAAGTGGTTTTGCTGTAGCTATTATAGAAACGAAAGAAGCCTCATTGAGAAATTTGACGACGAATGAA
>NZ_JBEBVH010000325.1:0-3896 GCF_040392825.1 Pseudopedobacter sp. | reverse complement strand
TCAACCGATATTTCTTTTTCGGTCTTACTTAAAGCCAATGCTGGCATCGCCAATAGCAGAAGAAATGATATGAGGATATTTTTCATTGTTTTATGTTTTTTAACTTGTATACAGTTACTTATTTAATTGTTCCTGATGTCTCGAAGCCTCCAAATACATTCGACTCCGCTTCAGGACGACAACCGACACAGCATTTTACCGCGAACATGACATCATCTAATTTATTCAACTTCAAAATTTGCTTCTAATCCAGTTTCACTATTGGTTCCTACCATGACTTTAAATTTGCCCGGCTCTACTGTTTTTTTCATATCTATATTCCAAAAAGCCAAATCAGATACTGGAAGATTAAAGTGAATAGTATTTATCTCACCTGCTTTCAATTCTAACCGTTCAAAACCTTTCAACTCTTTTACAGGGCGTGTAACAGAACCTACTATATCTGTTATATATAATTGTACGACTTCTGTTCCTTTGTATTCTCCGGTATTCTTAATCTTTAAACTTACAGAAAGAGTATCGTTTTTATTCAATTTAGTTTTATCTATCTTCAAATCAGTATATTCAAATGTGGTATAGGATAAACCATAACCAAAAGGATATAAAGGCTTTGAGCCAATATCGAGATAGTACGAAGAATGCCCCAACACAGACTGTTTTGCATTTAAAGGTATTTCATCTATTGATTTTTCATTTCCTTTAGCCGGGCGACCAGTATTTGTATGATTATAATAAATTGGTATTTGCCCAACTCCTTTCGGAAATGTTACCGGCAACTTGCCTACCGGAATAGCTTTTCCAAATAGCATATCTGCTATTGCCGGACCTCCCATTGTTCCCGGATGCCAGGCATATAATACCGCATCTGATTGTTCAATTTCTCTTCCTATGGTTAAAGGTCTGCCGGCCATCACTACAGTTACCAAAGGCTTACGTGTAGCTTTCAATTGCTTAATTAATTCGGATTGTGCTCCCTGCAAATTGAGTCCTGCCAGACTGTGCGCTTCTCCGGTTAAAATCGCTTCTTCACCTACAAATACAACAATGGCGTCTACTGAATGCGCTATACGCAAAACTTCATCAAAACTTGATTGATTCTTATCTCTACTATAGGTAAGCCCTGGCATAAAATGTATTTTCACCTTGTCTCCGTACATACTTGCAACAGCTTTTGCCGGGGTTTGGGTTTTATCAGTCTCACCGTCCATAGTCCATGTCCCCAACTGATCATGAGATGCATCTGCTAATGGGCCAGTTATTAAAATACTTTTGATATTTGAAGATAAAGGCAAAGTCTTATTATCGTTTTTTAACAGCACCACAGATTCTTCGGCCACCTTTTTTGCCACAGCTAAATGCTTTGCGGAATAAGTTTCGGTAGGTTTATGGATATCAGTATAAGGCTGTTCAAATAGCCCTAATTTGTATTTTAATCTTAAAACATTTCGTACCGCATCATTAAGTACAGATTCTGGTACTTTTCCTTCTGCTATCAATTTCTCGAGATTTTGGATAAAAGATTTTGATGACATCTCTACATCCAAACCAGCATTAATAGCTATTTCCGCAGCGTGTTTTCTGTCTTGGGCAAAACCATGCTTTATCATTTCGGTTACCGAGCCCCAATCTGATAACGTTACGCCATCAAACTCCCATTCTTTACGGAGCATATCTCTCAAAAGATTTTTGTTTCCTGTTGCAGGTATACCATCGTTGTCATTAAACGAAGTCATGATACTTGCAGAACCTGCTTCGATCGCTTGTTTAAACGGCGGGAGATAAACTTCCCGAAGCTGTCTTTCGGGTATATAGGTCGAATTATAATCACGTCCTCCTTCGGCGGCCCCGTAACCGATAAAATGTTTCAGACAGGCTGCCATAGACTGCGGATGAGAAAGGTCTTCTCCCTGAAAACCTTTCACTACAGCTACTGCCATCTTTCCGGTAAGATAGCTATCTTCACCAAAACTTTCGGCTATACGCCCCCAGCGGGCATCTCTTGAAATATCTATCATGGGCGCAAAAGACCAACGGATACCATGTTCGGTAGCTTCTATTGCGGCTATTCTTGCTCCTTCTTTGATCAAATCGGGGTTAAAAGTCGCAGCCTGACCTAATGGGATAGGCAGCATGGTTTTAAAGCCATGTACTACGTCCCGTGTAAAAATTAATGGAACTTTAGTACGGGATTCTTTACATGCTGCTTCCTGAAGCTGATTGATAACTTTGGGATCGGTAATATTCATTAATGAACCTACCTCTCCTTTGCGTACCAGTTCTTTTAACTGCTCTACAGTTCCATGTATACCTCTGCCATCCAGTTGATTCAACTGGCCGATTCTTTCTCGTATAGTCATTTTCGATAGAACAGTTTCGATTTTCTGCTCTGCAATCTGCTGCGACCGACCGTAAACCGGAAAAAGTACCGATAACAGAAATAGTATGTATAGATGTTTCTTCATGTTAATTCAATTTTTGAACTAATTACCCACAGTAACCTTTTGAAAAATCTGATCTTTATTCAATGAACTTCCTCCAGCCATCAAAGTGAAACTTCCCGGTTCAAAAACATACTTTCCTCTACTGTCATAGTAACTGAAAACCTCTTTATCTAAAGAGAAATTCACTATTTTCTTTTCGCCTTTTTGAAGATGAATCCGCTGAAATCCAACCAGTAACTTTACAGGCCGGGTCGTAGAACTGAAATCATCTCTCAAGTATAGCTGTACTACTTCTTCTCCTGCTACTTGTCCGATATTCTCTACCGTAAAAGTCACATTTAAAGGTTCTCCATATTTAATACTCTTCGGACAATTTAATGCTTCATACTTAAAACTGGTATAGCTTAATCCGTAACCAAAATCGTACAAAGCTTCTTTCGCCCCATCAATAAAAGGATGGGAATACTGAGACGGTTTTTGATAGTAATAAATAGGTATCTGCCCTACATGCCTCGGAATCGTAATAGGTAATTTGCCGCTTGGATTCACTTTTCCGTATAATATTTCTGCAATTGCCTGCCCACCGAATGAACCGGGTTCCCATGCTTCTAAAATTGCGTCTACATTTTCTTCTAACCAGGGCGTTGCCAGAGGTCTGCCATTTATTAACACTACTATAACCGGCTTTCCTGTTTTTTTAAGTTCTTCTACTAAATATTGTTGTTTTCCCCAAAGCGTAATGTCCATTCGGTCGCGATTTTCTCCTCCGGTTTTCTCTTTCCAGTGTTGCCTGAATGAATCCTCACCTAAAGCCAGGATAATTAAATCCATATTTTCTGCTATCTTAATAGCCTTTGCAATGGAATCGGTATTCAATGCTCGCAGGTTCCAGCCTACATCGACATAGTTAACTTCACTTCCTGTAGATAAATCTCTGATTCCATCCAGAACTGTTTTATAATTTATACGAGGTTGTTCGAACACCCAATCGCCCATGATTGATTGGTTGTCTGCGTTAGGTCCCGCTACCAGAATATTTTTGTATTTACCTGCCGCTATTGGAAGAAAGTTGTCTTTATTCTTCAACAGAACAATACCTTTTCGGGCTATGTCTAATGCGGTTTGCTGATGCTGTTTGGTAAACAATAATTTTTTCAGATTTTTCTCGTCTGCATATCTCTTTTCAAAAAGTCCCAGCATAAATTTCGCTTCGAGGATTTTTTCGCAAGCGGCATTAATTCTTTCTTCAGAAAGTTTTCCTTCCGAAACAAGCTCTTTAATACTTTCTAAAAACTCGGGACCATGCATGTGCATATCCACACCTGCATCTACAGAAACCCTGAATGCTTCTTTTATGGTAGAAGCAATTTTATGCTTTCGACTCAGCGCTTCCATATCCATCCAGTCACTTACAATAAAACCTTCAAATCCATATTCATTTCTCACAATATCTGT
>NZ_JBEBVH010000324.1:0-3950 GCF_040392825.1 Pseudopedobacter sp. | reverse complement strand
AGGAAAAAGGCGGAAAAACTAAAACAAAGTGTACAAAAAAATAAGACTAAAGACTAAACAGTTATTACATAAAAAAGGGCCTTAAGAGGCCCTTTTCCCTATCTATCTATCTATCTATCTCGACTAATGGCGTCGATGCCCATTGCCCTGATTTCTACCATGATCATTTCTTTTAGATTTATGATCATTATATCTTTGATGGCCTCTTATAGTTGGTTGACCTTTATGTCCTTTATATCTGGAATAATTGGCTACATAATGATTATGTGACTCCCAGGGTCTGGACCTATTTACAACCACTTTATATCCATTATAGAAATTGTAGTTACGGTAATGCTTAGGAAGATTACCTACCGTTAACCATTTCTTCCCATTATAATAAGTATATCTTCTACTATTTACATGATAATATACATTGATATCGGGAATATAATAGTACTCGACATAGTTATATCCTGCCGGACCCCAAGCCGGCTGAGATCCCAGATTAACGTTTACATTTAAGCTTACCTGAGCGTCTGCGGTTTTGAACGTAAAAACACTTGCTAGTAAAACAGACATTAAAAAGAATCTTTTCATAACCGTATCATTTAAATTGTCAAACTTATTGGTATGACAGTTATCAAATAATATGGTTTAAAAAACTTGGCCTGCTTGTTTGTAACAAAAACGCAGACAAAAGAGACGGGCTTATTAAATCCAGAAATAAGGCAGATTAAATTAAAACGGTTATTTTACGAAGACAGGCTTAAGTTTATTTAAAAACAATTGCTTACACCTCTTCCTTCTACATCCACTACCCATCCCTTCTGGGTTACAATACTTGTCTTACTGGCCACAATTCCTTTATTATTTGCCACCAGCAGACTAGTTTTCTTTTCTACAGATTCCCCTTCCTCCTTTTTTTCAGGCAAATGACTGTAAATCGAATTCAGAGCACATGCATTAAATTTGTTATACGTTAAATCCAGGAATTTGATATTAGAAAAGTCCTTAACCTCCAATTTTTTAAATTTATTACCGCTCAGGCTTAAAGAACGTAACGCTTTCTGTTTTCCCAAATTAATCTTATTCATTAAATTGTCTGAAAAATTCAGGTAAGACAAATTGACATTTTTTGATACGTCTAAAGTTTTCAAATAATTATAAGAGCAGTTTAAATAGGTTAATCTTGTGTTTTGAGATATATCGAGTGATTTTAATCGGTTAGCATGAACCAATAAAGTTCTTAAGCTTTTATTCTGACTTACATCTATTGTTTCCAGATAATTTTTACCACAATCTAATGTCATTAAGTTTTGAGCCTGTTTCACGTCTAAAAGTGTTATAAATTGATCCAAACATGAAAAAACTTTAATCCCTGCCCCATATATTTTAATAACAGCATTTCTCTTTACCTCTTCACTAACAGCCGTAACATCTATAATTCTGGATTCGTCATTAACTTCATAAGTTTTTCTGTTTCCATCGCCCCAATCAACATCTACCTTACCCTTATTTACCAGAGATAACTTCAATGTTGTTAGTCCTTTAGTATTTCTCTTTAATACAATTTCAGGAGTGCTTTGTGCGAAAAGAAACATCGGTACTATACAAAAAGCAAAAAACAGGTACTTTTTCATCTTACAGTTTATAATATCCGAATTTAAGAAAATTTCTCAAAAAGGCTACCCTGTCTTCTTTGATGTCTTAAGATGATGGTTGATAAATTCTTTGGGCGACATCTGATAGCTTTTATAGAAGGCCTTTGTAAAGTAGGACGCCGAATTGAATCCTACCCTAAATGCGACTTCATTAATTCTACTATCAGACTCCAATAATAACATACAAGCTTTTTTTAAACGGTAATTACGCAGATAATCTCCGGGAGAATAACCACTAATTGCTTTTAATTTCCGCTGTAAATTAGACCTGCTGATGTTGAGGATATCCGTTAAAGATTCTACAGAAAAACTCTCATCCGAAATATGCTTTTCTATTTCCTCGTTAAGTTTGCTTAAGAAATATTCATCACTTTTATTGGTTGCAAGTGACGAATAGGACGCCAAAGGAGAGCGGTTGAAAATATCCAAAACGGCTTTCCTGTTTTTTAATAAACTGGCAATTTGCGCTTTTAAATATATGGTTGAAAACGGTTTTTCAATAAAAACATCTGCTCCCGACATTAGTCCTTCTGCTTTAGTTGAGTTTTCTATTTTTGCAGAAAGCAGAATGACCGGAATATGTGAGTAATTTACATCGGACTTCAGTTTCTTCACAAATGATATTCCGTCTATACCCGGCATCATAATATCAGAAATAACCAGATTATAATGTTTCTCGTCTAAAAGCCTCATGGCTTGCTGCGCGTCTTCCGCTGTATCTACCAGATAATCTCCCGACAAGCAACTGCTGATAAAGCTTGTCATATCCGGATTATCATCGACAATCAATACATTTTCCTCTGTATGTTCAACCGAAACTGCAAAAAAATCCTTCTCGGGAAGTGTCTCCTCCTGCTTTTCTTCTTCCTGAGCAATCAAAGCCAGGTCGGTAAACGTAAACAGAAATATGGTCCCACCTTTTGGACTATCTGCAATAGATATATTGGCCTTCATTAATGTGGACAAATGTTTTACCAACGAAAGTCCAATTCCAGTCCCCGGATTGTCTTTTCCGGATTGAACCTGAAAAAACGGATCGAAAACCAGATTTTTTAACTCATCCGGAATACCTTTCCCATCGTCTTCTACACTAATTGTATAAGATTGGTCCCGATTGTGAATAAGCTTAAGAATAATCCTGCTTTTGGAAAATTTGAGTGCATTAGTTAATAAATTTCCTACAATTTTCGTTAATGCATCCAAATCAGCAAGTACAAAAAGTTCTTTTTCTTTTGGCAATTTTAAATCAAACTGAAGCTTATTATTTTGTGCCGACTTCTTGAAACGCTCATGCATTTCCAAAAGATACTCCTTAATATCAATCCGCTCCGGATGCAGTTTATATTCTGTGGTATCCATCTTTCTAAAATCAAGCAGTTGATTAATAAGTACACTTAACCTGTCGCAATTCTTTTCAATAACGGCCAGATTCTGCTTCGTTTGATTGCTTCCTTCGCCGGTAGAAACAATTTCTTCCAACGGCCCGCTTATAAGGCTTAAAGGTGTTCTTATTTCATGCGCTATGGTAGTAAAAAACTCTATTTTAGATTTAAAGGATTTGGTTTCCTGATCTGCTTTAAAAGCTTCAAGCTGTCTAAGCTGCCTAACTCTATTCCTATTGATATAAAACCTGACAGAAAGGTAAATCAATGAGAGAGCCAAAAGCGCATAAAATATCTTAGCAGGTAAAGACAACCAAAAAGGAGGAAGTATTTCTATAGAGATTTCGCTGCCTGTTTCGTTCCATAAACCATCATTGTTAGAAGCTTTAACTTTAAATGTATAATTACCTGGGGGCAAGCTTACATAGGTAACACTTTTATTATTACCAGCATAAGTCCAATGAGTATCTGCTCCTTCCAGCTTATATGCATATTGGTTTTTCGACTGGGATATAAAACTCAGGCTGACAAAGGAAATTGTAAAGGAAGAAGTATTATAACTCAGTTTAATTGGTTCTCTTTTATTCAGGCTAGTTTGGATTTCTTTTTCCAGCTGTGCATTCGAATTGCCCAACAAACTTAGTTGTGTTATTGCAACTGCCGGAGAAATTTGATTTTTGGATTTATTTACGTCCTGAGGATAGAAACTGCTAAAACCATTTATCCCTCCAAAATAATATTTACAGTATTTAGTTTTGTAGGTAGATTTATAGTTGAACTGATTACTTTGAAGACCATTTTCAATATCGTAAAGCTTAAATCTTTGTGGATGATCTGTATTTACACAAATAAGCCCAATATTACTACTAAGCCATAAATTACCATTAGGATCGTCTAAAACACCATAGATAACTCAATTCTGAAT
>NZ_JBEBVH010000323.1:0-3966 GCF_040392825.1 Pseudopedobacter sp. | reverse complement strand
ATGTAATATTAATTTTTAGAAAATACCTCTAATGCTTTAGCTAATATGGTGTCTGTGCTATTTAGCGCTCTGTAAAAACCTTCCTCTTTAAAATGAAATCTGGCAAGAAGAGATTTGATTTCACTCTTTAATCGGGGAGCAGATTTTTTGAGATCTTCAGGAGTTGCTTTAATGTCTTTGTTTTTCAGAAAAGTAAGCAGTCTGGAAAAGTCCTCGTCTTTTATGGCATATTCTTTATAAAATTGTTCGGCACTCTTATATGGCTCGGCAAGCGGTTCCTGAGCTAGGAATCTGTAAGTAAATTCCAGGAGTAAATTTTGACTATTTATTTTTTTGTAGAAACTGGTTAAATAGGAAGTGTCTAACGGAATATAATAATCCGGAGTTATGCCACTTGCATCGAAAACCAAACGACCTTTAGCTGTTTTAAAAGTATGCTGTGCTACATGGTGTTTCTTTACGCTGTCTATATAAAAATCTTCTTCTTTATTTTGATAGAGACTATGATAATAAGACTTATTACCTTTTGCGTAAGATCTTTGGATAGATCTGCCCGATGGTGTAAAATACCTTGCTACTGTAAGATTCATAGCCGATCCGTCATCAAAAGCAAACTGTTCCTGCACCAGTCCTTTACCAAAAGATCTTCGGCCAATAATTACCCCTCTATCTAAATCCTGAATTGCGCCTGCTACAATTTCGCTTGCCGATGCACTTTGTTCGTCAATCAGGATAGCCAATTTTCCGTTTTCAAATAGTCCGTAATCTGTAGCCCTGTACTCTGTTCTTGGCTCATGCAATCCCTTTGTATAAACTATTAATTCCTTGTCTTTAAGAAACTGGTCGGCTAACCCGGTTGCTGCGCTTAAATAGCCACCTCCATTTCCTCTCAGATCCAGAATTAGGTTTTTCATGCCTTTTTCTTCCAACTGTAAAAGCTCATTAGCAAAGTCATCTTCCGTCTTAATATCAAATTTGCTTATTTTTATATAGGCTGTTTCTTTGTCCAGCATATACGATACGTCTATACTGCTGATGACAATATGGTCTCTAATGATTGAAAATTGCTGTGGTGTTTTATTTCCGCTTCTAAGAATAGAAACCTTTACTTCGCTACCTTTTTTTCCTTTTAATCTGTTAACGAGATTATATGCTAAAAGCCCTTTTCCTGTAATCCCTTCTCCGTTAACGGCAATAATTTTATCTCCTTTTTTTAACCCCGCTTTTTCGGAAGGACCGCTGGGTCTTACAGAAGTGACCAAGATAGTATCTGAAAGCAGGTAATATTCTATGCCTATTCCTTCGAAATTTCCTTCCAGTTTTTCATTTTGCTTCTTTGCTTCGGTAGGCGGAAGATATATAGAATGTGGGTCGAGGTGTGTTAGTATTTCTCCGATTGCCATATGCTCCAAAGAATCAACATTAACAGAATCGACGTAATTTTTTCTTATGAGATTTAAAACCCTGTTCACTTTATTGTTCCTTCCAAAATCAATAGATAAGTTCTCTCCTATTTTGTATTGGTCATATTTAGCACCCAAAACAAAGCTGAAAGCCATAGCTAAGCAAAAGCCAGGAATATAAAGGAAATTCTTATTGTTTGATTTCATGAAACTAACTCATACAAATTTAAGAACAAGAAAGCGATTAAACATGCTTTTAGCTTTAAAAAGCTAATTTTTTTGATTTATGAGCTGAAATTTATATTAACAAAATGTTTTTCGATATTTGAACAAACTTAATGTGTATGGATAAAGCTACAGAATCTGAATCACGTTACAGCGATTTAGATCAAATGTCTGTTTGTGAGTTGTTGGATAATATAAATCAGGAAGATAACTCTGTGCCTCTGGCGGTTAATAAAGTAATTAAAGATATTGAAAAACTGGTATTGTCTATTATTCCGAGAATGGAAAAAGGAGGACGACTTTTTTATATTGGAGCCGGTACAAGCGGACGGTTAGGAGTGGTTGATGCTTCGGAATGTCCCCCTACTTTTGGCGTAGGTTTTGACAAAGTTATCGGAATTATTGCAGGTGGAGATGGTGCGATCAGGAAAGCGGTAGAGTATGCAGAAGACGATACAGAACAAGCCTGGAAAGATTTGGAGAGCTATCAGATCAATGAGAAAGACGTTGTTATCGGTATAGCTGCTTCTGGTCATACTCCTTATGTTTTAGAAGGACTGAAAAAGGCAAACAAAGCCGGAATTTTAACCGGATGTATTGTTTGTAATGCAGGAAGTCCAATTGCTGCTGCGGCACAATGTCCTATAGAGGTAATAGTTGGTCCGGAGTTTATAACTGGGTCTACCAGAATGAAAGCCGGTACCGCACAAAAATTAGTCTTGAATATGATTAGTACTGCAGTAATGATTAAGCTGGGGCATGTTAAGGGCAATAAAATGGTAGATATGCAGCTAACAAATAATAAATTGGTAGATAGAGGCGTAAAGATGTTAATGATGGAAATTGGCATAGATGAAGAAACTGCTTCATATTTGCTGAAAAAGTACGGAAGTGTGCGTAAAGCAGCAAATGCCTTTATGAAAGAAAATGTTTAGGAATTATGCATGAGATAGAGCCTTTTTATAAGTGGAGAGATGATTACATCGCGGCAGAAGATGAAAGGTCTCCTTTCTTTAATACAGAATATAGTGAGTTCTACTACGATAAGCAGATTTATAATTTCTTATTACATCCCCAGTGGGACTTTTTTGGTTCGCCGACTTTATATTTAAAGGTCCTGTTTGTTGATTATGACCGTCAGTATGCTATCATAGAATTTATCGGAGAATGGAATGATGCTATTACGAATGATATTATGCTATTGAAGCGAGAGATATTAGAGACCATGATGGATGAGGGAATTAATAAATTTATTCTTATAGGAGAAAATGTCCTGAATTTCCATGCCTCTGATGATTGTTACTACGAAGAATGGTTTCAGGATGTAGAAGACGGCTGGATAGCGGGAGTTAACTTTAGGGAACACGTTATTGATGAATTTAAAAGCATAAATCTCGATTATTACATCAATTTTGGGGGACAGCTGGATGATGTGAATTGGCGTCAGTTAAAACCTCTACAGTTTTTTAAAAGAGTTGAAGAGCTTCTAATGAGACGTTTGAACTAGATAAGTTGCAAGTGTAAATAGAACTCAAAAAATAAGCATAATCTAAATCCTATCAATAAAATGGCAACATCAAAAGTTAAATATATTGGTTCTTTAAGAACTACAGCAACACACTTGAAGTCTGGAGAAACTATTATTACTGACGCTCCTGTTGATAACAATGGAAAAGGCGAAGCCTTTTCTCCCAGCGACTTATTGGCAACTTCACTGGCTAATTGCATGATAACCATTATGGGAATGGCTGCTAATACACACGATATTAAATTAGGAGAGGTTGAAGCAGAGGTTACTAAAGTAATGGTGACAGAACCCAGAAGAGTTTCTGAGATTCATGTTAATTTTAATTTTCCTAATAAATCAGTTTATAGCGATAAAGAAAAGAAGATTTTGGAGCATGCAGCTATGACTTGTCCGGTATTTTACAGCTTACATCCAGATATCAAAAAAGAAGTGCAGTTTAACTGGTAGCCTAAATCTTGTAAGATCTAAGTGATTTTACTTAGACTTCTCCTATACTGCTTCGGGGTTTCTTTGGGAAATACCCCCTGTTTCTCGAAGAAGACTCGAAGGAATGTAAATAAATGCCGGCAGAACTCAGAAAACACTGGCAAAATGTAGCAAGTGATGCCGCTGCCTATCCGAAAATAATGACAGATTTGTTGAAAATGTACTATTGAAGGTATTCAAAGGGAAATTGAGGGTATTTATTTACCCATTCCCTAACAATGAAACTACCCTCTTATAAAATTAAGGTTTAAATACTCCTAAACCTGGTTGTTAACCATTGTGGTAAATATATCTTTGAAAGAATAAAAATAAGCCGAGGGTATT
>NZ_JBEBVH010000322.1:0-3975 GCF_040392825.1 Pseudopedobacter sp. | reverse complement strand
CTATGGGTAAGGGAAGTCCAACCATAATTGCAATTAGAGACATCAAATAACTGCCCGAAGCTGCTTCTGCTTCATGTTCATTTAGGTCATAATCGAATTTTTTTATGTGTATCATAGTCCTTTAATGATATTCCAGATCCAATTGATGATGACAAGCAATATCAAAGGAATTGCGTATTTCCGTTTTCTTAGAAATGTTTCTGTTTTTTTATAAAAATCAAATAATGTGTTGCTTCTCAGGAAGAGGTCTGTAAGTATCCATGTGGGAGCAACAACCATAATGATGGCGATAATGTAGCCGAGAGGGTTTAAATTTAATGCGCCAATTAAATCGCCTTTAATCAATGAAATAATAGAACGGGTTGAACCACAGGAAGGGCAGGGTACATTTGTTATGTGTTTTATTAAGCATACTTCTACTGATTTATTTTCAGTGAAGTTTTTTGTTATGCTAAAGTAAAGCCAAATATACCCTGCTAAACATGCTATAAGTAATATTGAATACAGCCTGCCCCTGTCGAGTGTCATTAATACAAAAATTGTTGAATTTTTTGCATGTTCTTTTCTCTTGTTGCCTTTTGTATCATGAACCAGTCAATAATGGCCCAGATGCCCAAACCGCCACATGTTAGAAGTTTACCAATTCCAAGGCCTGTGTCGCCAATCATAAATCGGTCTATTCCTAAACTGCCTGCTAAGATTGAAACAATAAGTGTAGTTGTTGGATCTTTGAATTGAGTGGTAGACAGCATTGCCCATTTTGAATCATCAAGTGCAAGTAACCTTTCTCTAATCATATTCATTTGATGACCTTCAAAGAATTTTCCGTTTGTCATAATGAACATGTCGACTTTTTGTGCATCCATTTTTTGTTTTTTGAGTTTTAAATTGTCTTATTCGTATAGTTTTCGATTATACCCCTTTTAGTATAGTTCGGCCTCCATTTGTTATTATATATAAATCCTATTGGTTAAAAGTAATGTCACCACTTAATAGATGTGCTCAGCAATAATATTGCGTAAATTAACTTACTTCCATATGAACAACGCAATTGGCATTCATAAAGATATTTAAAATACGTAATACTCAAAATAATAAAGAAAATAATTATCACTTCTATTAATCTGAGAATAGCCTGTGTATTAGCTCTCTTGTACTATTTGTTTTTGCTTTGTTTCGAAAAAACGTTTACTCGGAGCTACATACATGGCGCTATAAGCAATTGTTTTGTGTCATTTCCCGACGTCATTTTCTTTAATTAACATCTTAATTGATCTCTATGAATACAGCTATATGCTATGATTATTCTAATTTGAGTCCACGTTTTTTAATTAAAATGTTGGCTGTTACTAGCTAAAATACCTAATAAAAAGAGGGACAATAACGTGAATCTCTAAATAAATTGAATATAACGATTGTTTAGGGTTAAGCGGATGGTTAAAATTAATCGTTGTTACTCAAATTTCATATTACGAAGTACTGATCAAATGTGCCTTTATAAGGTGATGATGCATGATTTAAGATGATTCTAGTGGCATCAATTTGCATCAATGCGTTAATGTGCCTGAAAATAGGCTTTTGCTGCAAAAATCTCGGGGGGTAATTTTTTTTAATGCATAAACTGTCTATAAAAAAGTTAAGCATCCGACGGGGAGAGGGATGCTTAAACTAACCAATTATAAACCTAAATTAAACGAAAGGGCTGTAGGGGTAGGAGTCGAACCTACACGAAGTGGTTATTTCACCTTGCGGCTATTTCCCGAGCCTTCGCCACCGAGACAAGGAGGTGTGTCTGCCAATTTCACCACCCTACAGTATATCAGTTTATTCTTCCCGAGACTCGCTCTCTACCGTTGAAGAACATTACAAATGTAAAAACAATAAGAATATCTTGCAAATATTTCAATAAAATAATTTTATTTTTATTATTTTGTTAATAAATAATGATGTATGTTGTTAAAATGATATTTTTAGGTTTTTGAATTCATTGGAAATTTAAGAAATGGTAATAGAATGGCGTTTACTCAGTTTAGAACTACCTTTATTTAATCTAAGAGCTTTTGTAGAGCCTGTGAGATATATTATTCGCTTTTAATTATAAAATACTATTGTCTTTTGCTATTGTTTGTTCAGACTGTCCTCATATGTTGGTCCATAGAGTCCCGGTACCCTGTTTCCTGTTGCGCGAAGGTACATGATCATTTCACCTCTGTGATGGTATAAATGGTTGAAAAGAAATCCTCGGGCTACTACAACACGTGGCATAGGACCAAGAACTGTCTTTTCACCAACTTTCATTATCCAGTTAGCTGTTAGCTTATCTTCTGTTAGTGCGGTTAATGCCGCCCGGGCTTTCTCTACGTTGCTTTCGAACAAAGACAAGGTAGCTTGAATATCATTAGGGTCTCCGCGTTCAAGATCGTCGGAAGCCAGGTCATATACGTCCTGATCGAGTGTGCCTACGTACCAGTAGTATATAGTTGCGATATGCTGAGCCAACTCTCCCATTGTCCAGGATATATCTGAAGGTCTATATCTGATATCTTTTTGGGGTATAGCCTGGAGCAACTTCCTCGTATTAAGAACCTCTTGCTCAAATTCTCCAATCCATTGTTCTAGTATCATATCGGTAAATTGTGATTAAGTCAATCTTAAAACATATGCTGTTATAAAAAGTTTGGCGTATTTATATATAAAACTAGTAGAGAGAAACCGGTAATATGTTCTTTTAGAGATTTCCATGATGCTCTTAGTGCACAGATGTTGTTAGGTCTAAACCAAAGTGCTTAAAATGAATAAGCTCGAAACGGGGAGAATCGAGCTTAAACTAACCAATTATAAACCTAAATTAAACGAAAGGGCTGTAGGGGTAGGGTTCGAACCTACATGAAGCAGTTATTTCACCTTGCGGTTATTTCCCTTATCTTCACCACCAAAAGGAGGAGTGTCTGCCAATTTCACCACTCTACAGTATTTCAAATCACTATAGCTTAGAGAGTTATCTCACTTTGCTATTATGCTACAAAGATAGTTTGAAAAATGTTACGTTACAAATATTTCAATAAAATATTTTAATTTTTACTATTTTTTTATTTAATATTGTTAGGTATTAGTGAATAGCGAAAATATGGTTGATAAATCCCGTTCAAATTTAGAAATTGATAATCTAGACATCGAAATACTTTCTATTTTGATGAACGATGCAACTACTGCATATACAGAAATTGCCAAGGAATTAATTGTCTCCGGTGGTACCATTCACGTCCGTATGAAGAAGATGCAGGACATGGGAATCATTAAAGGGTCTAATTTGATTATTGACCCGCAAAAAGTGGGTTATGATATTTGTGCTTTCCTGGGGATTTTTCTTGAAAAAGGATCTACCTATAACGAGGCGGTAGAAAAGCTGAGAGACGTTAAAGAAGTTGTAGAGCTTCATTATTGTACAGGAGCATATTCTATGTTTGCAAAGGTAATTTGTAGAGATACAGCACATTTACGTAAAGTTCTAAACGAAGAGATTCAGGCTATTCCGGGTATACAGCGTACAGAAACAATTATTTCTCTGGAAGAAAGTATAAAGAGACAGATTACCCTGAAGTAAGCTTGGCAGGATGTTTGAGCTGATTTTTATCAAAACATCGGAGCCAAATTTATGGAAAGCAAAGAAAAAAAATGGGAGTCTGGTCCTAACCAACAGCATGTAGACGCCCGTGTAAAGGAACAAATGGAAAGAGCCAGTAAAGAAGCCGAACGTAGGAAAGAAAATCTGGACGATAAAGGTTCCGGCTCTTATAAAGAAAAAAACGGGAATAAGGACAAGCAATTTGAAGGTTTAAAAAATGAACCTGCAATTGAAAATAAGCCTACTCATCCTCAGACTGACGATTAAAGGTGAATATTCAAAATGAGGCTGTCTTGAAAAATTAAACACAATAATTTGATTTTCAAGACAGCCTCCTATTTTATTTAAAC
>NZ_JBEBVH010000321.1:0-4011 GCF_040392825.1 Pseudopedobacter sp. | reverse complement strand
CTTGATTTTTACACAACGGGCTTTGGCACAGCATAAAACAGATGTTTTGGTAGTTAGTGCTTCTGCTAGCGGTACGTCTGCTGCAATACAAGCTGCCAGAAGCGGAGTGAAAACTATTTTATTAAATAAAGGAACACAAGTTATCGGAAATAGCTTGCCTAAAACGGATGTTCCCGCATTTAATTTGGGTTTTTGGAAAGAATGGCAGGATAGCTGTAAAACTGATTCCATTAACAAAGATCCCCGTTTAGTTTTGGAAAACAGGTTTCTTAAAAAGACTAAAGGATTGGAATACCTTAATTCCTCAAGGATTTTGGGTATTAAAGAAAAAGGTAAAAACTGGGTGGTTGAGATAGAAAGAAATGGAAAAAATGAAGATATAAAATGTAAGGTAATAATAGATGCTACGTTTTCGGCAGACGAGGAGATATTAAATCGATTCAATTTGCTCCCGTTGAAAAACGGAAAAATAGATGCAGTTACCAGTTTTGAAGCTACCCAAAGATTTAATCCCTATAGTTCGTATACTAAACTATACAGAACAAGTATTGCTGCGGGTTATGGCAGATCAAAAGATTCCGTTTATTATTTTCCAATAGGGATATTTATAGCTAAAACTAAACCAACTATATTGGTTGCAAATCTTGCTGCAAGTGTGAATCAAATTGATAATGAGGATTTACAAAATATAGCTTTATGGACCAATATTGGGCAGTCTATAGGTGCCTTGGCCGCATACGGTCCTTTCTTCAACACAACGGCAGATAAGGCGAACGTTAGAATGGTACAGGGAGAGGTCTTTACTTTTAAAAGTTTAATTTATCCGGTGACAGATGTTCCCGAAGACGATTTTGCTTTTTCTTCAGTACAAAGAATCATTGGTTCGCAAATATTAACTCATGATTTTGTCTCTGGTAGATTTAACCCCGAAGGAATCGTAAATAAAAATGATATAAAAGATATTCTTTCTGAATTGCATCCCAGGTCCCGTATCTGGTTTATAGAAAACCCTAAAGTTTCTGATTTAAGTGTGAAAGATGCTGTTTCTTTAATTAGTTTTATTGGCGGTAAAGAGATATACTCGATAGAGGACGAGCTTAAGCGTAGCTGGAAAGAAAAGTTTAAGTTACAGTCGGATTTCTTACCGGATAAAATGATAACGAGGAAAGAAATGGCTATTTTAATGAACCAATATCTTGCGCCATTTTCAATACGGGTAGATATGCAAGGCTTGTTTATAAAGTGATCTTATTCTGTTTTGTTTAATAATAGTTTTTGTCTATATGTGTATTGCTAATTGTGATGCTTAAATGATTGAAAAAATAGGCTTTGAGCCGTATATTTGCACCACAATAAAGAAAATAAAATTTATAAGATATGATTAGCGTAGGACAAAAATTTCCAGAGTTTTCAAAATTAGCAGTAGTTAGCTTAGAAAAAGGTAAAGAATTTGAAACAATTACTTCCGATTACTTAACAAATGATGACAACGTTTGGACTACAATTTTCTGGTGGCCTAAAGACTTTACTTTTGTATGCCCAACAGAAATTGCAGAATTTAACAAAAATTTCGGTGAATTTTCAGATCGTAACACTCGTTTAATTGGTGCTTCTACAGATTCAGAATTTGTTCATTTAGCATGGAGAAATAATCATGATGATTTAAGAGGTTTGAAATTCCCTATGTTAGCAGATACATCTAAATCTTTAGCAGAAGATTTAGGCATATTAACAAATGATGATCAAAAAGTAGCTTACAGAGCAACTTTCATTATCGATCCTCAAGGAATCATTCGTTGGGTTAGTGTTAACGATTTAAGCGTAGGTCGTAACGTAAAAGAAGTACTACGTGTACTAGATGGTTTACAAACAGATGAGCTTTGTCCTTGTAACTGGGAAAAAGGTCAGGAAACTTTAACCGTTTAAAAATATAAAAAACCCTTTACGAACTGTAAAGGGTTTTTTTACAACTTTTTATATTTACAACTATTTGATTATCAACAATATGTCAGAAATTAGAGATACCACAAGAGATATTTTAGATATTTTTGGAATAACAGAAATTACTAACGAATCCTTAAATATACTTAACCAAACAGACTTTAAATATTTAAGAGATCTTAAACTAAACTTCAACAGTACTTTAACCTCAGAGCATCTTTCTGAAAAAGAATGTGGTTTATTAGGATTAAGTATAGCTGCGAATAATCAAAATGCTATTTTGATAAAGTACTATACAAATTACGCTTTAAATAATGGTGCGACAGAAGAGGAAGTTGCCGAGTCTATTTCCTGTGCATCACTTTTAGCCTCAAATAATGTCTTTTATCGTTTTCGCCATTTTACCCAAAAAGAGAAATATGGTCAGATTCCTGCTCGTATAAGAATGCAGTTAATGATGAAGCCTGTAACGGGTAAAGAGTTTTTTGAATTACTAAGTTTAGCCGTTTCTGCAGTAAATGGGTGTGAACTTTGTGTTAATGCACATGAAGATTCTTTAATTAAATTAGGTTGTACCGAAGAAAGAATTTTTGATGCTGTTAGAATTGCCTCTATAGTAACTGCTACCGGAAAGGTGATTTACTAAATAAATTATACCAATTTATTGAAAAAATTAAATTGTGGAAAACTTTGTCTTTGAAACTTTAACTGATATTAGACAATTTAAAATTTTTTTCGTTAAATTAGTGTTGGGTTAATCATTATTGGACTGTTATAGTTCGCAGTCTGGTAGTCATAGGTTTTAATTGTTAACGAAGAAGGCCGCTTGAAATCATTCAAGCGGCCTTCTTCGTTAATTATTTTTATGTTTTTATTTTGATTTAAATCCTACTCTTGATTTAGGTTGTTTAAATTGAGGTGTGCTTTTTGGATTAATTTGAGGATTACCCACACTACTCATAGCACATCTGAAACCAATTTCTGCACTTGATTCACCCTGATCAAGAAACCTTCTTGTTCCTGGATTTAACCAATATGCTCTATCGTTCCATGAACCGCCTTTATAAACCTTAGATCTATCGCTCACTAAAGTGATTTTTCCATAAAGATCTAAGTTTTCCTTATCTAAATATCCCCTTTGATCGGCTTTAAATGAAGGAGATGCTGTTGTCATTTTTGGATCTTTCTCATCAGGAGTAGAAGGACTTTCTTCTGCAACATTTCCATATTTTTCTTTATGTAGATCGTAACGGTCTTTGCTTCCACCGGTTGCAGGTGTTTTTTTAGGAATATTTGATTTCCCTATAGTTACAATCTTGCCGTTGTTGTCGTATTCATTGTTTAAAAACTCATTTCCACGAAAAGGGCTGAAATCTTCCACATTACCAACATTTTGTCTATAAGTATCGGCAACCCATTCACTAACGTTTCCTGCCATGTTGTATAAACCAAAATCATTAGGCATATAGGCTCTAACCGGGGCTGTAATATCTGCTCCATCATTTAAGTAACCCGCAACTCCCATATTATCTCCTTTTCCTTGCTTAAAGTTGGCGTAAACCATACCTCTGGTGTCTTTACGCGGAGAACGAACTCCTAACCCATGCCAAGGATAAATTTTATTATTCGCAATTACATTATTGCCTGGAGAAGCAACAAATGCAAGAGCGGCATACTCCCACTCAGCTTCGCTGGGCAGCCTGTAATTCCCTGGAGTGAAAACGCCATCTTCAATTCTTGCCGTCCGTCCTTTTGGTCCATCTTTGCCGCCTGAAGGGTTGCTTAGCTTAATAGGGTTTTTACCTATATCTTCATATTGATTATTTAAATAAAGATCTTTGTCAAACGGAGCGGTATTAGGAGCTGTAGTTGAAGATCCTTTACCTCCCGAACCACCTCCTCCTTTGCCTGTATCACCATTTTTTACAGCTGAATATGTTTTCCAGTCGTTCATAATACCTTTGGTACGAAGGATATTCTCGTTAACAACATTTGTTCTCCATTCACAATATGCAACGGCTTGTTCCCATGTTACACCAACTACAGGATAGTCCTGATAAGCCGGATGTC
>NZ_JBEBVH010000320.1:0-4014 GCF_040392825.1 Pseudopedobacter sp. | reverse complement strand
TATCTATGCTCATATAAAGGTTTTATGGTTAAGATTTTAATGATAAAAAACAGGCTGTCCAACCTGCATGGCTTCAATAAAAAACTACTACTATTTTTACCATACCATGGACAGCCTTATGAGAGCGAAAAACTATTCCGGTGATTTGAAAATACAAGGATCTGTTAATTGACGGCTGTTCAGGGTGCCTTCGGTTAGCATAGGTTCCAAAGCATTCAGCACCTGTTGCAAATGCGCATAAACCGCTAAAAGCTTTTCCCTCCTTTCCAAAGTCTGCCTGTTATAAGCTCCCGATACAGTAAGTGAAAACAATTGCCAGAGATAAGCTTTTGTCTCTTCAAGAGAGAACTCCTGAAAACATTCTTGTAGAATGTCCGCGAAAATCTGGGCCTTTTCTTTTTCCATGATACCCGTTAATTATGTTAACGAGTCTTTTAGCAAGTAGCACCATAATAAGTGTGGGCTCTACATACCATAATCGCTTAAAGTTTCTGACGCCTTACGTGATACGGATTTACAGCAGAGCCCACACCTACTTCGATGAACAAATATAGTACATCTACACATAGATAGTGGGATATTTCTGCTGTCTTACATCACGGCGTCAGAATTGCGATTGTAAGACTCTTTATAATACCTTGTTATAAAATCAAATATAAATAATTAAATCAAAGTAAACAAATTTGTTGACCATTATTTTTGCTTATTGTGGAGATTGCTTAAATGGATGCTGATTTGGAAAAATTCAGAGAAAATTTAGGTAAGAGAATTGCTCAAATTCGAATAGAAAGAAAGCTAGATCAGACGGAACTAGCTGCTATATTAGATGGGAAAGATAAACAAGCTATTAACAGGTATGAAAAACAGGGAGCAAACCCAACAGCATATATTCTGTTAAAAATAGCAAAAGCTCTAAACGTTACAGTTGATGAGTTACTCGATTTCAGTGAAATAGAAAAGTAACAAATACAAACAGACTTTTAGCATTTAAATATGTAAACTAAGCATATTCTAATACCATAACACGTTTTCACTTAAAGCAGCCAGAACACCAACTAAGACACAAGTAAAGATTACCAATAAGATTCTGGATAGCTTTAAATTCAGACTTATATAATTCCTAAAAAACCAGACCACAGGAATTAAGAGGACAAAGTAAAGATCTAACCAAAAAGACTTATAAAGGTCTATACCTAAAACACCATATAAAACAATCCAGTGAAACACATAAAATAACATAATCGCCAGTATACAAAACATAGGCTTATTATTACTATGCAGCGACTGCGGATACAGCTTAAAAAGCTTAACGAGATAAACAATGCTAAAAAGCTTAAACAAAAACAGCAGAAGCAATAATAAGAAGACAATTAGAGGCATAAAGGTGTTTGTTGTTGGATTAGATAATATATTGATGTAAACAACATAGAATTATTTAAACGCTTTCCGGTTTGTGAAGCGCATTCCTATAAGAAATTCCCCATTTCGCAATTTCTTCAATAATAGGTTCTAAAGTACGTCCGTATTCTGTTACCTCGTATTCTACTGTAATAGGTTTGGTATCGAGAACGGTACGGCGGACGAGCTGGTTCATTTCCATATCCTGCAATTCTTTGGACAGCATTTTAGCCGCTATACCATCGACTTCACGCAGCAGATCCATAAAACGCATCTTGCCACCTAATATCAGCGTCCCCAGAATATGAAATTTCCATTTTCCCGATAAAAGCTCCATAGTATCTTTGATACCTGCAATGCGTACCTGACAGGCAGCGGAGTTATTGATGCTCTGTTTCTTTCTCACCTCTCTAAATTTTATATCCGCAAAGATACTGATAATCTAGTATAGTTTCCAATTGGTAAGTAGTTTCCAAAAGGTAACTGATAACATTTATAAACTATCTTACATCTACCTTTGTAATAGATTTTTAAAATATAGAAAATGAAAACACATAACATCTTATTTTGGAGCACAACCGGATTATTTGCTGCTTTTATGCTCTTTAGCGGTTACAGTTACCTTACTTCGGAAGAAATGAAAGGTGCATTTACCTTTTTGGGATTTCCTGACTTTTTCAGAGTTGAACTTGCCATTGCTAAAATTCTGGGAGCTCTGACACTCATCCTTCCTTTTGTACCTAAGCCATTGAAAATTGCTGCTTATGTGGGATTTGCTATCAATTTGGTTTCTGCTATTGTAGCGCATGTGGCGAAAGACTACCATTCTTATGGGTTCATTGTTTTTGCTATAGCCACCTTAAGCCTATCTTATTATTCATACGTTAAATTACAACCCGAAGTCATTAAAAAATAAAATCATGTCGAACGAAACCATAAAAAACAACCCTTTATTATGCGACCCGGAAACAGGTATGTGTGAAATACCAGGTTTCGGAGATCAGGAAGTAAGCGCTGGCAGTGTTCAGTCAAAGGAAAAACCAGTTAAGGTGATTTACTTTACCGATCCAATCTGTTCTTCCTGCTGGGGAATAGAGCCGCAGCTACGGAAGCTAAAATTGGAATACGGCAATAATATAGAAATCGAATACCGTATGGGTGGTTTATTACCGGACTGGAGCTATAGTGGCGGCGGTATTAGTAAACCATCTGACGTTGCCCACCACTGGGATGAAGTAAGCGAATATTACGATATGCCCATTGACGGCGATGTTTGGCTGGAAGATCCGCTGGATTCTTCTTATCCTCCATCCATTGCATTCAAAGCAGCTCAGTTGCAGGATCAGGATAAAGCGGTTTTATTTTTAAGAGTAATCAGGGAGATGGTTTTCTTAGAGAAAAAAAACATTAGCAAATGGGAGTACCTGGCTATCGCGGCTCAAAAAGCGGGTTTAGATGTAGAAAAGCTAAAATCGGATTTCGAAGCTGACGCAAAAGCATTATTTAATGAAGATTTAAAGATAGCCAGAGAATACGGCGTAAGAGGTTTCCCTACCCTATTTTTTGAAGGAAACAACGGTTCCAGAGAAATGGTTTACGGTTCTAAAACCTATCCATTCTATGAAACCGCTATTTTAAAGTTAGCACCAAACGTATCAAAGTCAGAATATGGCAAAAACTGGGAGTCCTTATTTTCAAAATACCCTTCACTTACGGCAAAGGAATTTACAGAACTATCCGGTATCAGGAGATCTGACAGTGAAGGAATTCTGGATGAACTTGTTTCTGAAGGTAAATTGGAAAAGCTTAATACCAAAAATGGAGCATTGTGGATGAGCAGATAGACCTGTTTGGTTTGTATGTTAAATATCATTAATTCGTATAGGATATATTAAATGAAACCTATATCATTTTTTTTACTTGCAAATATTTCTAACAGACCATCTAAATTAAGATCAGCACAAACCAATTTTCCGGGATGTATTTGAGACAGATCCGAGACAAAGTCGAGAATTGTTCGGGAAATCTTGCAGTTTTCTTCGACAGTTCTTCGACAATCCTTCGACAAAAGGTACTGTTTCTTCGACAAGTGTTCGACAAACCTTCGGCAAATGCCGAAGCGCACCCGAACAATTCCCGAAGGAAAGTCGAATCTGGTATCCGTCTATCTCGAACCAATCTGGATTCAATTACCTTGTTTTATCAAACCTTTTCTTGCATGGGTTCCTCTTCTGTGTTTCGTTCTTCCTCCGCTTTCAGGAACCAAGTCTGTAATAGCAACGCTATAGGTTTGTCTCTTTTCCTTCGGTTTTCCTGCAATTTACTTACGTTTTTCCTTCATTCCGTAAGTCTGGCGTAAGAGAAACGTAAGACAGACGTAAGAAAATCGTAAGAGAACCGTAAGAGAATCGTAAGACCTGGAAAGGTCTTGGTAGGGAGAAGTGTAAGATAAACGTAGGAAAAACGAAGAAGAAACGTAAGAAAAATGGTATTAATTGATATATTTATTAGAAGGTAGGCATTTCTGATGAAGATTTTTAGGATTATTAACGGCAGTAGCTATTAACACGGAGATCCTTCTCTGCGCTCAGGATGACGTGGTTGAGGTAAGGAAAG
>NZ_JBEBVH010000319.1:0-4014 GCF_040392825.1 Pseudopedobacter sp. | reverse complement strand
CGGAAATTGAAAAATACTGGTTTTTGCCGAGTTCGATTCAGCTAAAGTAGAATCTTCCGCTTCTGTATTGATTTCCGGAAGGGGAGAGTACAAAACAAAAATACCCAGACAAATTAACACGGTTCCGACAACAGAATAGGGAAGAATAACTCTTCTGATCAAATCATTTAATACGATCTCACGCTAGGCATCAGACATTAATGGAATTTGCTTGAATAGTTCGCCATCGGTTGATTTCAAGATAACTGCGGCAAACAGGATAGGTGCTAAGATACCGGCTCCTTTATTACAGATCCCCATGATGCTGATTCGCTGAGCTGCTCTTTCTTTTGGGCCTAAAACTGTTATATAAGGATTCGCTGCGGTTTGCAGAATGGCTAAACCAGCTCCCAAAGAAAATAACCCGATCAGAAATATCTCATAAGTTCGGGTATAGGCTGCAGGAACGAAAATGAAAGCACCAATGGCCATAATCCAGAAACCAATCATCATACCCTTTTTAAAACCTACAGATTTTAGTAAGTAGGAGGAAGGAACCGATACGACGAAGTAGGAAATATAAAAAGCAAATGCTACCAGATAGGATTGGAAATTTGTCAATTCACACGCTATCTTAAAATAGGGAATCAAAATAGCATTGACCCACGATACAAAACCGAAAATAAAAAATAATACCCCGATAATTAAAATGGAGATAGTTGTGTCTCTTTTACTTAGATAATTTGCTTCTACTGCTTGCATAATATTGATTTAGGTAGAAGCTAAACTATTTAAAATAAAGCTGTCTGTTATAGCTTTAGGCCATAAAAATGAGTGAGAACGTTCTCGACAGCGTTCTCAATAGCTTTTTATTTGATTATCATTTGCAGCATAAAGATGTCTGTTTGAACATTGATCCCAGGATCCCACATCCGGAAAAACATAAAGGAGACAACTAAATACTTAAATGCCGTTATTAAGGTCTAAAAACAAAAAATCTCTCCACTATTGGCCTGTATGGCTATAATGGAGAGATGATGAAACTAATGTATTATGAATACGCTACTAGCTCAATTTTCTATACTTAATCCGCTTTGGAGCAATATCTCCCAGGCGTTTCTTGCGGTTTTCTTCGTATTCTGTATAATTACCTTCGAAGAAATAAACCTGAGAATCTCCTTCGAAAGCCATAATATGTGTACAAATTCTGTCTAAGAACCAACGGTCATGGGATATGATTACCGCACAGCCACCAAAATTCTCTAAAGCTTCTTCCAGGGCCCGTAGAGTATTTACGTCGATGTCGTTGGTTGGCTCATCCAGTAATAAAACATTGGAACCTTCTTTTAGGGTAATCGCTAAATGAACACGATTTCTTTCTCCGCCAGATAATACGCCAACTTTTTTCTGTTGATCTGCACCGTTGAAATTAAACTTAGATACATAAGCTCTGGAGTTAACAGGACGGTTCCCTAAAACCATCGTTTCGTGTCCACCGGTAATATTCTCCCAAACAGATTTATCCGGATCCAAATCATGGTGCATTTGGTCTACATAGCCCAGTTTAACAGTTTCCCCGACTCTAAACGTACCGGAATCAGGTTGTTCCTGACCTGTAATTAGTCTGAAAAGTGTCGTTTTACCTGCACCATTGGGACCAATAATTCCCACAATACCAGCAGGAGGCAAAGAAAAGGTTAAATTATCGAATAAAACTTTATCTCCGTAAGCTTTAGAAACTCCTGTAGCCTCTATAACCACATTACCCAATCTTGGGCCCGGTGGGATAAATAGCTCCAGTTTCTCTTCTCTTTCTCTGGTGTCCTCAGAAGCTAGTTTTTCGTAATTACTTAAACGGGCTTTAGATTTTGCATGACGAGCTTTTGGGGCCATTTTTACCCACTCCAACTCGCGTTCCAAAGTTTTCTGACGTTTGCTTTCTGTTTTTTCTTCCTGTGCCAAACGTTTTGCCTTTTGATCTAACCAGGAAGAGTAGTTTCCTTTCCATGGAATACCTTCGCCTCTATCCAGTTCTAATATCCAGCCTGCAACGTTGTCCAGGAAATATCTGTCGTGGGTTACGGCGATCACCGTTCCAGGGTATTGTTGCAGATGTTGTTCTAACCAGTCAATAGACTCGGCATCTAAATGGTTGGTAGGCTCATCTAACAATAACACATCTGGTTGCTGAATCAATAAGCGACATAATGCCACACGCCTGCGTTCACCACCTGACAAAGTGGCTATTTTGGTGTCGGGTTCCGGACATCTCAAAGCATCCATAGCTCTTTCCAGTTTTGTGTCCAGTTCCCAGGCATTTAAAGCGTCAATTTTATCCTGAAGTTCGCCTTGCCTGGTCATTAATTTATCCATGGCATCAGCATCTTCATAAACCTCGGGTAAGCCAAACTTTTCGTTTATTTCTTCGTATTCTTTTAAAATATCTGTAATCTCTTTAGCACCTTCCTCTACCGCTTCTTTTACGGTTTTATTCTCGTCCAATTCGGGTTCCTGTGCTAAATAACCTACAGAATACCCCGGAGAGAAGACTACTTCTCCCTGATAGGATTTATCTAAACCAGCAATTATTTTTAATAATGAAGATTTTCCGGAACCGTTTAAACCAATAACACCAATCTTGGCTCCATAAAAAAATGATAAGTAAATATTTTTTAAAACCTGTTTCTGTGGCGGGTAAATCTTATTCACACCAGCCATTGAAAAGATGATTTTCTCGTCTGACATTATTTCTTAATTTAATGTCCCAAATATCGATAATTAAGTCACAAATGGGTAAAAATTATTTAATTGTTATAACGTGTAACAGATTTTGAGTTTTTGGACGTATTGTTGATAAATACTTAACAACGGGCGCTTCGCTATTAAGAACAAATTAATACATTAGAGCGTTCAACACTTAGAAGAAAGGTATTATATGGAAGCTAAATTTTCGCCCAGAGTAAAAGACGTGATATCTTACAGTCGCGAAGAGGCTTTAAGATTAGGTCACGATTATATTGGTACTGAACACTTGTTACTTGGATTGATAAGAGAAGGGGATGGCGTAGCAATAAAGATTTTAAAATCTTTGGGTGTTGATACTACAAAGCTTAGAAAAGCGGTTGAAGATGCTGTGAAGGGAACTTCTGGGATTACCGTGAATTTAGGTAATATCCCGCTTACTAAGCAGGCAGAGAAAGTATTGAAGATTACTTATCTGGAAGCCAAGATATTTAAAAGTGACGTGATAGGTACAGAACATCTGTTGCTTTCTATTTTAAGAGAAGAAGATAATATTGCTTCGCAGATACTTGCACAGTTCGACTTAAACTATGATATTATTAAATCTGAGGTTGAGTTGAATAAAGGCAATTTCAGAGACGAACCTTCTAACTCTACAGCCAGCGGAGATGATGAATACAGGGAAGAGGAATCTTTTTCGCAACCTAAAAAAGTTTCGGACATTAAATCTAAAACTCCTGTTTTAGATAATTTTGGCAGAGACCTAACCAGAATGGCGGAAGACGGAAAGTTAGATCCTATTGTTGGTCGTGAGAAGGAAATAGAACGCGTTTCTCAAATCCTGTCACGTAGAAAGAAAAACAATCCGATTTTAATTGGTGAGCCAGGTGTGGGTAAGTCTGCTATTGCAGAAGGTTTGGCACTGCGAATCGTTCAGCGTAAAGTATCAAGAGTACTGTTTAATAAACGTGTCGTAACTTTAGATCTGGCCTCTCTGGTAGCAGGGACTAAATATCGTGGACAGTTTGAGGAACGTATGAAAGCTGTGATGAACGAGTTGGAAAAATCACCGGATGTAATTTTATTCATCGACGAAATTCATACTATTGTCGGAGCGGGTGGAGCTTCTGGCTCTTTAGATGCTTCCAACATGTTTAAACCAGCGTTGGCAAGAGGAGAAATTCAATGTATTGGTGCTACTACCTTAGATGAATATCGTCAGTTCATTGAAAAGGACGGCGCTCTGGATCGTCGTTTCCAGAAGGTAATGGTAGAACCTGCCACTCCTGATGA
>NZ_JBEBVH010000318.1:0-4020 GCF_040392825.1 Pseudopedobacter sp. | reverse complement strand
CTACTAAAACTTGCTCATGCATTTCGAAGATAGTTATAAAGGTAGTTCCTCCATCTTTTCCGTATTTAATAGCATTTCCGATAAGATTTACCAAAACCTGTTTAATTTTATCTCTATCTGCCATTACAAAGGTTGGCACATCATACTTATCTTTAAATAATAGCTCTATTTGGTGCTTTTCTGCTTTTAGCTCTAACAATTCCATTACCTCTTTTATTAAAATGGTAATATCAAATTTTTTAATATTTAGAGGAACAGAACCGCTTTCCAGTTTAGAAATCTCATCCAGATCTTTTATCAATGCGCTCAAACGTTCTACATTATTTGATACTTTCTTCAAAAATTTCTGTGTTTCTTCTATATCTGTCAGATCACTATCCTGCAAAACTTCCAGATATCCTTCTATAGAAAATAAAGGCGTTTTTAGCTCATGTGAAAGGTTAGACAGAAATTCCTTTCTAAAAGTAGCTAATCTTTTCAGCTCGTCAATTTCAATTTTCTTTTCTTTGGCCCATTCTTTTACTTCCTGTTCAACATCATTAATCGGGTCCGGAGAAACATATTCTCCCAGGGCATCCTTTAAATCCTTCCCTAATTTTAAACTATGAATAAGCTTATAAATAATCTTAATTTTAGAATATACATATTTCTCAATCAGGATATAGAATACAATATAACTGACAAACAAAGATATAAGAGAAGTAATACCAAAATAAAACCAGTTATGCTGAAAGTAATAGTTCACAATTCCTATTGACAGTGATACGGCTAATGCATTCAAAAAAACGAGTGTTCTAAGTTTCATAACAAATGCTATTTATAAATTAAAGCACAAAGAGCGCCAATATTATTCCCTTTAAAAAAGTGCCAAATATCAATTAAGATAGTGAAAAAATGATTAATAAAATATTATCATTTTTTTCCATCCCATTCTTCGTAAAACTGCTGTAGGAAGTTTACCATAAAGTAATGTCTTTCTTCTGCTATACGCTTTCCTGTTTCGGTATTCATTTTGTCTTTAAGGAGTAAAAGCTTTTCATAAAAGTGGTTTATCGTAGGAGCAGTAGAATTTTTGTATTCATCTTTGCTTTGATTAAGATTAGGTTTTATATCGGGATTGTAAATTGCCCGGTTTTTAAATCCCCCGTAATTAAAGGTCCTCGCTATTCCTATGGCTCCCATTGCATCTAAGCGGTCGGCGTCCTGCACCACTTTCATCTCCATAGATGAAAAAGCAATTTCACCAAATTGAGATTTGAAGGACATATATTTAATGATGTTGGAAACATGATAAGCGACATCATCATCCATATTCATGCTCTTTAGAAATAAAAATGCTTTCCGCGGCCCCATTTCTTCATCGCCGCCGTTAAATTTTGAATCTGCAATGTCATGAAGTAATGCCGCAAGCTCTACAACCAATGCATCAACCTCTTCCTTTTCAGCTATATTTTTAGCCATTTTCCAGACACGTTCCACATGGAACCAATCGTGTCCTGACTCGGCTTGTTCGAGTTCTTTTTTTACAAAACATTTGGTTTGTGCGACAATTTCGTTCATGAAATATATAGTTTAAAACTAAATTCAAAAATATAAATGCTTAGACAAAACTATGAACTAATTAAGCTTTAACTATCAAATAATAACAGTCGTGATTCGCTTCCGTTCGTTATGCTGTAATCAATTAATTACTACAATTAATAATGGTAAATGCAGCACAATTTTTACGATTAACACATCTTATTAGTTTACCATACAAGTCCTCAAAACAATTTTTCTTAATTTTGCATCATGAAATTACCAATAGTTGCATATGGCGACCCTGTTTTAAAAAAAGTTGCTGTTGATATAGATGAAAATTATCCGGAATTACCTGCGCTGATAGAGAATATGTTTGAAACCATGTATAACGCAAATGGGGTTGGTTTAGCTGCACCACAAATTGGTTTATCTATCAGATTATTTGTAATTGATGCAACTCCTTTTGCGGATGAAGATGCTTCTTTAGCCACGTTTAAAAAGGCATTTATCAATCCTGTAATTACAGAAGAGAGTGGAAAAGAATGGAAGTTTAACGAAGGTTGCCTAAGTATTCCGGACATCAGAGAAGATGTTTCCAGAAAAGAGCAAATTACAATTTCTTACTACGATGAAAACTGGAAGCACCATGAAGATACTTTTAATGGTTTGGCTGCCAGAGTTATTCAGCATGAATACGACCATATAGAAGGTAAATTATTTACAGACAGAATCAGTGCTTTAAGAAAAGCCATGCTTAAAGGAAAGCTGGATGCCATTGTAAAAGGGCATGTAAATCCAGGCTATCGAATGAAATTTGCTACTAATAGAAAGAAAAGATAATTCTCTTAATGAGGCTTTCAGGCCTCATTAAACTTACTTCTTGTTTTTCCCCTCAGAAATTTGCTTCAGAAAAGCTGCCCAAGCCAAAGGATTAAGCAGAGGGTTGGTTTGCACCATATTTTTGTTTGAAAGACCTATGTGCTGATTGTTAAAACTCATTCCTTGAATTTCAGCACCGTCCATAGGCACACCAAAGGTCATTGCATCTGACATTGTCTTTTTAACATTTTTCTTTGCTATTTCCAGATCGTCATCAGCAAATTTCATGGTTAAGAAGTCGTGTTTAAACTCGTCTGTGCTTGCCCAAGGGAAAACGCGAACAACAGGCAACTCTATATTATCTGATTTTAGCTTAACCAAAGCGGTATATTTTTTCTCACGAATGTTATTTGGTATAACAACCACTGCTTTTTTATAACCGACAGATGTAAATACTATGCTATCTCCTTCATGAACTACAAATGAATAATAGCCTTTATAATTTGCGGCATAAGCTTTACCTGCTGTTGTATTTGTAAGGGTTACATAGGGAATAACAGAATTACTATCGACATCATAAACCACTCCCGAAAACTGCACTAACTTTTTCTCTCCGCTGTTTTGAGCTATAGCAGCAGAAGCTATTAAAGTAAAAAATAATATGTGCAGTAATCTAAACATCTTATTCTGAAAACTTAAAAATAGCAAAAGACCAGACTTTATGCTGTTAAATATTGTTAAAGCAAAAAGCCTTAGTATATAAATAACATAAGGCTTTCAATTTATACTTCTCTATAAGAACTGTGCAATAACTATACCGCAGATGTACTATCTGCTTCCATAAGGTTTATAGCTTCTACAGCAGTGATAGATGGAACGGCTTTTTTAATAGCCTGTTCTATACCTGCTTTTAATGTCATGAAGCTCATTGGACAAGAGCCACACGCCCCCAAAAGCTTTAGCTTAACTATATTATCATCTGTAATTTCTTCTACAGAGACATTTCCCCCATCAGCAACTAAATACGGTCTTATGGTATCTAACGCACTTTCTACTTCATTGAACAAATTATCTTTTGATTCCATATGTATCCTTTTTATAAAAATAGAGATTTTGGCCCTATTTTGCAATTTCATTATTAATAGCGATCTGCTGAGCTACTTTTTGAGCCAGATCTACAAATATTTTTGACATGATATGTCCTCTGTTTAAAGTTATAGGTTCACCTTCATCCCCGGCTTCACTAATGCTTTGTACCAAAGGAATTTCACCTAAAAATGGTACATTATATTTCTCCGCCATCTTTTTTCCCCCTTCTTTTCCAAAGATATAATATTTATTATCAGGTAGTTCTGCCGGCGTAAAATATGACATGTTCTCAACTATACCTAATACAGGCACATTAATAGAGTTCATCATAAACATACCCAAACCTTTTGCTGTATCGGCTACAGCTACTTGTTGAGGTGTAGTAACAATGACAGCTCCTGAAATAGGAAAACCTTGTGTAATAGTTATATGTATATCTCCAGTTCCCGGAGGCAAATCCACAACAAGATAGTCTAACTCACCCCAATCTGCATCGTTAAATAATTGTTTTACGGCATTAGAAGCCATAGGACCTCTCCAGGGCACGGGCTGATCGGGATCTGTAAAAAATCCTAATGATAACATTTTGAT
>NZ_JBEBVH010000317.1:0-4072 GCF_040392825.1 Pseudopedobacter sp. | reverse complement strand
TATAGATTGCTGAAGAGTAAATCCCTGATTGTCTTCCATTAATGTTTTTGCATGATACCAATTTCTTAAATCGGAGGATGCATATAACGCCAATACATTACGCTGATTAGGCTCTACTCCATTGGTATTATCGTTCAGCATAGCCCAATAAATATTGGTAGTAGTGTCTTTACGCACAACAAACTTACAGGAGCCGCCCGGAAAACTAATGAAGTCTGAAGAAGGGTTAAAACTTATTGTCTGTCCATTATTAGTAATCTCCAGTAGCGCAGATCTGTCAAAAAAAGGTGTAGAATTTACCCGCATCATATTCCATATCTTTCCGTCCGGACCCACTATTGCGTTTCCTTCTATCCAACCTGTAGTAGATGCAGAACCCGGTGGGTCCCAGGCTCCGTTAAATGTAAGCTCATTGCTTTTGGCCCATTTTGTTGCATCCAATAAATCATCGTTTTCATCAATAGAAACCACAAAAGCCCTGTAGCCTCTAAACCCTGACGCAGTGAGGTCTTCCACATTTTCAAACGCTCTATACAATCGTCCTGCCGCTTTTGCAATTGGTGTTGGTGCACCATGATATCTCGGAGCGGCACCAGACAGGCCTTCATTAAATAATAGACCTGTAGAGGAGCTTGCAGGCGTGGTCCATGTAAGACCGTTATCTGTACTTTTACGTATAGCAATACTGCCATTAGCAGATGTAGTGCCTAATAAGTATAAATCGCCTTTATGTTCAAATAAATTTGCCCAGTACATCCCATCTAAATCTTTTAAATGTTGCCAGGTTTGTCCATTATCTGAAGATTGATAAATACTTGTTCGGTTAGATCTTCCTAATGAATCTTTTGGCCGGTTTGGTCCAAAATAATCAAGTGAAGCCAGTAGATCTCCGTTAGATAGTTTTATGATACTGGGGCTGCCCAGATAAATTTGCGTTGCAGGGCTTTGGTATTTTACCGTACTGATCCATAATTGCGAAGCTTCAGATACATTATCTCTGATTTCAATATTGTCTATATCTACAATGGCATTAGGTGCTCCGGAAGGAAAGACGAATTTAAACTTATTGATATTTGCTCCTGCTGTTGTGGCATTACCTTCATTTATTACCAACTCGTTACCAACCCAAACATCAAATTTATCGTTCGCTACCATAGATTTATAACCATTTGGTGCTGAATAATATTTCGGTATGGTGTCACCCGTATTATTGATAAACAAGGTGATTGTCTGTTCCCCGCTATATTCGTTGCCATTTATTAAAAATTTGGCCGAACCTGAGGCTATCGATAATTTGATATTTAAACGGGTATGGATACTGGCTGTCACTGGCGCAGTAACCTGAGCAGGATCAGAAAAACCAACGTCGGTTCCGTCTCCAATATACAGCGAAGCATCATAATTCTGATAATTATTTAATGTCGCGGGTTCGGACACTCTTATCTTAAATTGAAATTTCATAAAATCAAGTGCTGCTGTAGATAACGGCGTAGTACGCACAAAATAAGCAGATGAAGCTCCTTTTTTTGAAAAACGCAATGCATTGCTGGTAATTGTAGAAGGAGCGTTAGCGAAATTACTAATCGCATTGAACTGATTAGCCGAAGGGCTCGAAGAATTCACGTAATTGCTTACAACTGTTGACGAACTGAAATCTTGCTGAAATACCTGGGTATATCCCAGCTTAACAGCTAATAGGAGTATTAAGGTGGTCAGTTTTGTTTTCATAATTGGCAGATTAATTTATTTAATGAATTTAGTAGTCAGTTTTTTACTGGCGAGATTTAACACATACATACCTGGTTGAAAATTATATGGAATTTGAATGGAGTTCTTACCTGATTGCAGATGTATCTGCCTTTGATACAATATTCTCCCGTTAACATCTGTTATGCTTAGGCTCTCTGTCTGATTGCGATCACTATCGATACCAATGGTTATATAGCCTGCTCGTTCATCTGAGATAACTTGTATTAGGCTGTTATTCTTTTCAATAAGAACATGGCTAACTACTGGATATTCTGTTTGTCTGCCATCTATATCAATTTGCCTGATTTTGTAATAGTTACTTCCCAATGACGGGTTGAAATCGGTAAAAGTATAATTTGATTCTACTGTAGTAGTTCCCGATCCTTTTACAGTTCCTATTACCCCGAAATCATTTTCACCTGTTGATCTTAATATTTCGAAACGGGAGTTTTCCTGTTCACTTGCAGTTGTCCATTTTAACAGAGACGTAGTTCCTGATTGTTTAGCGGTAAAAGAAGTGAATGTTACAGGTAGCACAGATACACTATCATATATCTTGATATCGTCAATATCTATTTTTACATTGGCATAACCTGACGGTACTCTTATTTTAAACTGATTGAATGAAGATTGTGTATAATTGGTGGAAATAGTGCCTGCTGAAATTACTTTAGTTGTTCCTACCCAAATATCCTGTTTTCCGGTTGCTAAACTGGTGTTATCTCCTAAAGGATTTTTATAATTAATGTCAGTACCCGACTTATTTGCTATATACAGAATGTCTTGCCATCCCTCAAAGTAGAAGGTAGTTGAACTTATAAAAAACTGATATTGAGAAGCATTTACTTTTTGCACTCTTAAAAGAAGCGTACTAAATGTATTTGCATCAGGAACCACGCTTACATCATCATTATTAAAAGCTGTGGTAGCAGGAGAAACGCTCCCTAAATAAAGCGCTGCAAGGTCATTAGGTGGTGAAGTTTGCTCTATATCAGGAGGGGAAACCCTTAGTTTAAATTTAACCACGGCAACACTCTTTGATGGATCCGCGTTTAGATTAGTTCTCCTGGTTATATTTGACGATGATCCTCCTTTTTTATCAAATCTCAGGAAATTGTTTCCGCTTTCTGTTTCAATAGTGCTTGGTGAGTTTCCAAAGCTACTTACCCAATCAAATTGCCCTGTACCATTTCCTACATAATCTGTTTTGCTATCGCTCGATTCAAAATTCTGTTCAAAAATTTGCCCGTAGCCATTTAAGCTACCCAATACAATAAGAGTAAATAAAAGTTTTTTCATATTTTTTGAGTTATTGGTTTATGAATGATTCCGAAATGGATTAACCGTCTTTCGGTATTTATTATTTTACCGGAACTGAGTTACTTATAATCATATCATCAATATCTATCTTTACATTAGGGTAATCCGGGATAAATCTGAGCTTAAACTTATCGAATGTAGTCTGCCCTCCAGTTAAGGTTCCTGTTCCAATTTGTAAAGTATTGCCAACCCAAACAGCCTGTTTGTTATTTTGGAGCGTATATTCTTTTCCATCCGGTGCTTTAAAAGTAATGGCTTCACCAGTTCTGTTTGCGACACAAGTTATCGTCTGCCAACCGGAAAAGGTATTTTTTTCCATTGGACTGATATAGAATTTATATTCTCCGTTCGCCGCTTTAGAAACCCTGATTCCAAATCCGCTAAATAGATTATCATTGAGTACTGCAGCTGTATTTTTAGCTTCGAAGGCATCGGTATTGCCTGCTCCTAAATAAAACATAGCTAACTTATTTTCAGGTATTTCTACAGCATCCGGAGCAGATATTCTAAACTTAAACTGCACATACGCCAGATTATTTTTCGCTCCTCCGGGTAAGGGCGTATTTTTAGAAATAATGACGGACGATGATCCTATTTTGTTAAACCTTAAAAATCTATTCTCATTTTCTGTTTCAATGGTACTTCTGGAATTTTTAAAATCAGTTATCCAATCGAACTGATTGACGCTACTCCCGATGTAAGTTTTGTTGACATCAGAAGCGTTAAAATCCTGAGAAAAAATCTGTCCATAGCTATAGCTGGAATAAATAAGGGCAATAAAAAGAAGTGTTTTCTTCATCTCAATGTATTTGTTTGTTTAGCAATCATTACAACCATCTTCCAGAAATACCGCAGCACACAACATTGTGTTGTACTCGGCTTTTTCAAGAGGAATGCTTTCTCTGAAAATTCAGGTCAATGGTTTGCCTAACTACACATCCATAAAACTTTCGGGTGCATGGATTTTGCTTTATTTGAAAAAAGGAGACTTGTTTGTTGTGTC
>NZ_JBEBVH010000316.1:0-4096 GCF_040392825.1 Pseudopedobacter sp. | reverse complement strand
GACTATTAACGCAGCGTCCTTACACATTAGCCTTACAGAGACACTGCTGGAAAGATGAGATTCCACATGCAAGGAAATATCATTCAACAGACACTTCCATGGCTAAGAGCACCTTTCAATCCCCCCTTGCCGGATAAATCAAAAAGCAGCTGCAGGCAACAGCACTTAGTACTGCCAAGCATCCTAATCCCGAAGGGAAGCCTTTGGCTCGAAGTGGTTTTGCGTTCGAATTAGCCTCAACATTCATAACCTGCTGACAGCAAAAAGACAGCACAGATGCTTTTTGATGAGCGGGGAGATGTGTGAAGGCATATCGGGATTGAAACAGCTTTTTGGCTACTTTTCAGCGGAAAAGTGGCTAGACCCGGCCGGTCATGAGGCTGGAAAGGCAAGAGCGCAGGACAATTAGCATTTGTCGCAGCTATAGATTTAAACGATTAACGCAGTGTCCTTACAGAGACACTGCTGGAAAGATTATGTCAATAAAGCGAGTCTGAAGACCCGTTTTCATTTGATAATTTATAGAGACTCTTCATTTAACTCTACAAACAGACGAGGACAGGTAAGGTTCGTCATTTTGACTGTAGGGAAAAACCCCATAAGAAAGGTATCACTCACGCAATAAGATGCTTCCCGTCTTCAGCAGAACAGTTGAAACAGGACAATCCTCTTCTACTATGCATAACTAACTAACTAACTAAAATCATATTTCAATCTTTTTTGCGTTAAATTTGTTATTGATTTAATCATGAAAACAGTATCTTCTTTAATCTCCCTTTTCCTTTTAATCATAAGTCTGAGTGCTTGTGGACAAGAGAAGAAAAATTCGGCAGCTGCCCCCTCCTCTTCTACAACGTACAATAAACTTACTAAAGAAGAAGAACAGGTGATTATTTATAAAGGCACAGAAGCGCCTTATTCTGGTAAGTTGCTAAACAATAAGCAAAAAGGAATTTATATCTGTAAGAGATGTAATTCGCCTCTGTACAGATCGGAAGATAAATTTGATTCAGAATGTGGCTGGCCAAGCTTTGATGATGAAATTAAGGGTGCCGTTATGAAAATCAGAGATGCAGATGGCCGCAGAATAGAAATTATATGCTCGAAATGCAAAGGTCATCTGGGGCATGTTTTTTATGGCGAAGGCTTTACGCAAAAAAACACCAGACACTGCGTAAATTCTGTATCCATGGCCTTTATTCCTGATAAAGCAAGATAAGTAGATATATCCGAACTAAACTGCATCAAATTCCTTTGGGTAACGCACAGTTCCGTTTATTCCTTTCAGTCCATCTTCTATTAAAGCAATACACATAAATGCGGCTTCCGGGACCTCGAACGGAGCATTTATATTATAATTGGATGCTTTATCGAAACCGTGTTTTGGATAATAACCTTCATGTCCTAATACGACAACAGAATGATAGCCTAAATTTTTAGCTTCTGATAAACCCTTTTTAATTAATCTGGTTCCTATACCTTGTTTTTGATAAACGGGCAATACAGCCATAGGAGCTAAGCTCAAACTGTCGTGTTCAACGCCGCCATCATCAATTTTAATCTTCGTAAAAAGGATATGTCCCACAACATTTTCGCCATCAACAGCCACTAATGACAGATCGGGAATAAAAACATTATTATTTTTTCTTAGCGAATTCACCAGGCGAGCCTCGGCATTTCGTCCGAATGCAGACTGATTAACATGATAAATGGCCGGGTAATCCGCAGGCTGTTCCTTTCTTATTTCTATCATTTCAAGAATCTATCTTCTATTTCCAAAATATCATACTCCGGGCAACCGCCTTCTAGGGAAGTAACTAACCCAGACAATCTCGAAGCAGTATCAAGGCATTTAATAATATCCGATCCGCTTACACGTTCGCTTAAGAAACCTGCAAGGAAAGAGTCGCCACTTCCCACAGTATCTTTAACTTTTACTTTCTTCGCCTCATAATCCAGTTTTTGGTTATGATCGTAATAGCTACCACCTTGCTCCCCTTTAGTTACCAAGATCTCTTTTACTGCGAAGTTTTTAAAAATTCCATCAACAATTTGATTTTCGGATTTCCCAAGAGCAAAATGCTCGCCTAAAATTACAGTTTCTGTTTCGTTCAGCTTAACCAAATCCGATTGTGACAGTAGATATTGAATGACCGACATATCTGCATAGGGTTTGCGTATATTAATATCAAAAACCTTGTATTCGACATACGCTAACATTTGATACAATGTTTTTCTTGAAACATCATTCCGGCAAGCGAGACTTCCATAAACCAGTGCATCTGTCTTTTTTAAGATATTTTTATGTTGGTCTTCAAAAGAAATAAAATCCCACGCTACCGGAGAGACTATATCGTAAACCATTTCATTCGGTCCAGCCAATGTTGCTATGGCTTTTCCTGTTTGGTACTGTTTGTCTTTTTGAATCAAGTGATAGGGCAACGATAGCTCTTCTATAAACCGGATCAGTCTATCGCCTTCTTTGTCACTCCCAACTCTGCTTATTATCCCAGAGTCTATCCCTAATTTTTTTAGATGATAGGCTACATTTAGCGGTGCCCCTCCTATTTTTTTATGTCCATTTGGCAATATGTCCCAAAGCACTTCCCCAAAACATAAGATCTTTTTCATATTGATGGCAATTATAAGATTTATCCTGACAAGGTAAAACTCGTTGTTTTTATTCCCAAATGTTTTAAAAGGTATCTCCTAATGTTTTAGAACAATCGACTCCACAGTGGTACTATCAGGTTCCCTTCCACAAAAAAAATTCACCTGGATCAAGTTTATGCTGTTTATTCCTTCTGATTAATAATTCCAGCTGTCGGTCCTGAATGAAGATGCCGGCAGATTGTATTTATTGAACATATCTCCAACCACCCATCCTTTGAATGCATAACGAACAGATACCGGCTCTTTAACCCGTTCTGAATAAACTATTAGGGTATTACCTTTCTCTATCCGGGCTTTTGCCGGATAAAAAGTTTTATCTGCACCTGCTATTTCGAAATTCTCTGAAATGCTATCTTTAAAATAGAGCCCTTCGGCATAGTCAAAATGTAGCTTAATTTTATCGTCCTGTATTTCCATTCTTTTATATACAGGTCCTGAATAGGGAATCTTTTTACCATAGGCCTTAGCCATGGCCAGTTTAAAAAATCTGTCTGCTACCGGCTTTTTTGCCGCCGGATGAATGTCTTTTTCTTCTCCTATATCTAACAATACTGCCATGCCTGAATTAGGAATTTCTTTTAATGCATGCAGTTGTGCTTCCCTTAAATAAGGAGCTTTCCAATTGGCACTTTTATAATCCCAGGGAGCTATCTGCGCATATAAGAAAGTCATGCTTCCGCTTTGCCATCTGTGCCTCCAATCTTTCACCATTGCCGGAAAGAGTTTGGCATACAAACCGGGGTCTTTAACATTATGTTCTCCCTGATACCAGATAAATCCTTTGGCCTTATACGGAATTATGGGATTTATCATGCCGTTGAACAGACCTACAGGTGTATTTTTATTACTAAAAGTTTTGTCTTCTTCTGCAGGTAAGTTTACGGCAGAAAATGATTGCAGACTTTCGCGGCTCATCCATCCCTGTATAGCAGTCCCGCCCCACGCGACCTGTATAATTCCTATCGGAACTTTCAGTTCTTTTTCTAGTTGATATGCAAAATAGTAGGCAACAGCACTAAAATTGGTTGCAGATTGGGGCGAAGCGTGTTGCCACTTTCCTGCTATATCTTTCTGAGGTAGCCCTTTCGATGTGGTATTGCTCTTAAACAATCGGATCTTCTTATTTGCAGCGTTATTGATAAGCTCTTCACCTCCCTGAATTTTCTGATTAGAAAAGCCTTTCAATGGCATCTCCATATTGGATTGTCCCGATGCAATCCAAACTTCGCCTATCAAAACATCATCTAAAATAGTTTCGTCGCCATCATTAAGTAGTATTTGATAAGGGCCTCCTGCTTTTGGTGTCTGGATACTGATGTCCCATTCACCAGCTTCATTGCTTTTTACAGTGTATATTTTCCTACTCCAGCTTGTACGCAATGTTACAGCTTTGGCTTTTGCTGATTTTCCCCAAATGGATACA
>NZ_JBEBVH010000315.1:0-4105 GCF_040392825.1 Pseudopedobacter sp. | reverse complement strand
GTAGATCGTCTAAATATAGAGTTAAGTAATATATTGTCCTGTCATTCGCTTTCCCGAAGGAACATCACTTGCAGGAAAGGGAGTTGAGGTTTTACTAATGAACCAATGACTATTGAACTAAAAAAGGTATAAAACATGAAAAAAATAGGATTATTGTCCGATACACATGGCTATCTGGATGATAAGATCTTTAAATATTTTGATGATAGAGACGAAATCTGGCATGCCGGAGATTTTGGTACTTTGGAACTTGCTGAGCAATTGTCGAATTTTAAACCTTTAAGAGGAGTTTACGGTAATATAGATGGTAAAGATATTCGGCATGTTTATCCGGAACATTTACGTTTTAATTGTGAAGAAGTGGATGTTTGGATGACCCATATTGGCGGTTACCCCGATAGATATAGTCCTTTGGTTAAGCCTGAGATTTACACTAAGTCCCCTGATCTGTTTATTTGTGGACATTCGCATATTTTAAAGGTTATTTACGATAAAAAAATACACTGCCTGCATATTAACCCCGGTGCTGCAGGTAAACAAGGCTGGCATAAACAACGAACTTTAATAAGATTTTGCATTTCTGAAAAAAAAATTCATACATTGGAAGTCGTGGAATTGATAGATAGTTAATGTATAAAGTACACTAAGGTATATGACAGCAGTAAAAACACTAGGGCAGTTCATTATTGAGAAACAAGCAGACTTCCCATATGCAAAAGGAGAGCTTTCCAGATTATTAAGAGATATTGGAATTGCCGCAAAAATTGTAAACCGAGAAATTAATAAAGCAGGACTGGTAGATATTCTGGGAGAGGCAGGAACTGTTAATGTTCAGGGTGAATCTCAAAAGAAGTTGGATATTTATGCGAACGAACAGTTTATTTCTGCATTGGAAAGTGGGGGCGAATGCTGTCTGGTAGCTTCTGAAGAGAATGAGGAGGTTGTATTGTTGAATTCTAAATTTTCTAAAAACGGAAAGTATATTGTCGCAATCGATCCCCTGGATGGTTCATCTAACATAGAAGTAAATGTAGCCGTAGGAACTACTTTTTCAATTTATCGCAGGAAAACTGATGTGAATGAAGAACCTAATGTTAGCGATGTTCTGCAAAAAGGAACCGAACAGGTAGCTGCCGGGTATATCGTATATGGATCATCTACCATGTTGGTATATACCACAGGCAAAGGCGTAAATGGTTTTACTTTAGATCCTTCTATAGGAGAGTTTTGTCTTTCCCATCCCAATATGAGAATTCCGGAAGATGGCAATATCTATAGTGTAAACGAGGGATACTATGTACATTTTCCAGAAGGTGTAAAAAAATATATTAAATACTGCCAGGTACATGATAAAGAAACTAACAGACCTTATACCTCCAGGTATATTGGTTCTATGGTAGCAGATTTGCACAGGAATTTAATTCGTGGAGGTATTTTTATTTATCCTACTACGGCCGCAAGTCCCAAAGGTAAATTAAGGTTGGTTTACGAGTGTAATCCTTTGGCTTTTATCATTGAACAGGCGGGAGGTTTAGCTACAAACGGTTCAAAACGTATTCTAGATCTTGATGTAACGGAAGTTCATCAACGTTCATGTATTTTCATCGGTTCTAAAAATATGGTTCTAAAAGCAGAAGAGATGATGCGTGAATATTCGCCGGTAGATACAGAAAGTGTATCTGTTTGATAAAGTGAAGCAGCCTAAATAAGGCTGCTTTTTTTATTTTCAACTTCGAAAACGCTATCTATTTTTAAATTGCTTCCTTTGCTTGCCAGAACAGCAAGCTGGTCGCAGCGCTCATTTTCCGGATGTCCGGCATGGCCCTTGACCCAAACTAATTTAATTTGGTGCAGACGGTAGGAATTTAGAAGTCTTAACCACAGATCTTTATTTTTTTTACCCGCAAATCCTTTTTTTATCCAGCCAAAAACCCATTTTTTATCGATAGCATCTATTACATATTTAGAGTCCGAATAAATGGTTACATTTTGGCCAGGCTTCTTTATGGCTTCCAAACCAATGCATACAGCAAGTAGCTCCATTCGGTTATTGGTTGTTAACCTAAAACCTTCTGAAATTTCTTTATAATGAGGCCCCGAACGCAGAATAACACCATAACCACCAGGTCCCGGATTCCCACTTGCAGCACCGTCTGTAAACAATTCAATCATGCAACTAAGGTAAGCATTGCCATCAAAATCTTGCGGATAAATTTTTTTTGCTCTTATAATCAATTAATTAATGTAATATTTTAAAAAAAAGCGTTAAAAGTTGCTTAATCTGCTTTTTTGTTATACTTTTGTCTCCACAAAATCATGGTAGGCATAGCTCAGTTGGTTAGAGCATCAGATTGTGGTTCTGAGGGTCGTGGGTTCGAGCCCCATTGCTTACCCCAAAAAATTAAAGCCTTTAGCGAAATAGCTAAAGGCTTTTTTTATAGACTTATGCTTCATTTTAGCCGTCACTTTCCTGCAGTGTCGCCGCAAGGTCACTGCTAAGAAAAGAAAAAATGCTATCCTATTTATTTGCGATTATTGTTCGCCATCTTCATTTACATATTCCAAAATATCACCTGGCGGGCAGTCTAATGCTTTACAAATCGTCTCTAAAGTACTAAAACGAATTGCTTTTGCCTTTCCTGTTTTTAATATAGAAAGGTTCGATAATGTCAAGTCAACTCTCTCAGACAATTCATTAAGAGAGAGTTTTCGTTTTGCCATCATCACATCTAAATTTACAATAATTGCCATAGCTTAAATAGTCAGGTCATTTTCGGATTTCACTTCCTAGCAGTGTCTCCGCAGGGACACTGCGTTCATCTTATTAATACCATTGTTTAGGTTAGCCAATAATAATATCTTGTTTATACTAAAATCCGATATTCTAATACCAATGGTGTAATATCATTTATATTTTTCAGTTCTAATTGGATGCAAGGGATTATAGTGTATGAGATATATGGCTATTGTGCGCAGTGTCCCTTTCGGAGACACTGCTGGGAAGACTGTTATGGCCGCCAGAGGTGCATTAAACCCTGAGTGCTCACTTTCTCATTTCCAAGAAGTGTCTTCGTAGGGACACTGCGTTCATCTCAGTAATATCATTAGAATTTCGTATTTTAGGTTAAACCAAATAATAATATACCCTGTGCCGACCAAAACTAATATTCCCTATACTAATGGTGTATATTTTATAACATTTACTTGTTCTAATTGGATAAGTCTCTTTGAAATATGCAATGCTTATGATTTAGTTTATAAATGGTTTAATTATCTTATTGAACAAGGAAATTATATTGTAGGATATGTTATTATGCCAAATCACATTCATGCAATTATTGCATTTAAAGACAATAAAAAGAGTATCAATACAATTATCAGTAACGGAAAACGATTCATGGCTTATGAAATCGTGAAGAGGTTGTATGATCAGAAGCATTTTGAAATATTAAACCATTTACAATCAATAGTTAGCGAAAAAGAAAAAGCAAAAAATAAGATACATTGCGTTTTCGAACCTTCATTTGATTGGAAAGAATGCAACAATGAGACGTTCATCAACCAAAAACTTGATTATATTCACATGAATCCCTGTCATACAAAGGAGCCTTTAGTTGAACAGCCCCAGGATTATATTTACAGCTCTGCTAAATTTTATATTAATGGCGTTCAAGATTGTATTACTATTATAAATAGCTTGGAATTGGATGATATCGATTTAAGCTAGTAGGATTAGTCTGTGCAATGCGGTGTTGGAACCTTGCCATGGAAGATATATGGCTATTGTGTGCAGTGTCCCATGCGGAGACACTGCTGGGAAGAGGGGACCTTAGGCACTTTTACTTATTAATTTCGTTACTTCACTTGAGTTAATTTAAGCTTTTAGCTTCTTACTTTTAGTTTTTTTAGTACGTAACTATTCCTTCTTATAAAATACCTTCCCGGTTACAGGCAGCTTCAATCCATCCACAATGGTTTCTTCCGCAGTCTCCCTGATCTTTTCCCTGGCAATGGCGGCCTGGTACTTTTTATCCCGCTTACGCTTTCGGTCAATCTCTTTCAATATCTCTTCCCCACGGTAATTGATCAAACGATGACGGTTAGG
>NZ_JBEBVH010000314.1:0-4111 GCF_040392825.1 Pseudopedobacter sp. | reverse complement strand
ATCCCACATGTAGGGTGTATCATTTTTATGATGGGATGCCTGCCTGACCGGCGAGGCAGGCTTCGTTACACTCAGCATGACGAGTTGTGAATGGCTTTTGCGTTAATTAACGCGATACGATTGGGGATGAAGACCAAACAAGCTGACAATAGTTTTAGACAGCTTAAAATGGGGGAACCATTTGAATAAACATTATTTGTTAGTATCACACTATGAATAAAAAGGTATTAGTTTTAGGTTTTACATTGCTTTGCTTTGCTATATCGCTTTGGGCGAAGCCTATACTGGTTGGTTCTAATAAGGAAATTTACCAGAACCTGGGGCAATTGAAACCGGGCGATACGCTCTTTCTAAAAGACGGTATTTATAAAGACTTACAGCTAATAGTTCGCAATTCGGGAACACTGGAAAAGCCTATTGTGATCGCAGCGAAAAACGGTGGAAAGGTTTTCTTTACCGGAGATATTAAGGTAGAGCTAAGAGGCGAACATTTAGTTTTGAAAGATATTTATTTCAAAGATGGAAACCGTGATATTACCAAATGGAGTTCGCATGGGCCGGGCCTGGTTGCTATTTACGGAAGCTATAACCGGGTAACAGGCTGTGTTTTTAATGCTTTTGACCAAGCCAACTCCGCTTATATTACAATCTCCATTCCGGAAAACGGGAAAGTCCCAAAATACTGCCGGATAGACCATTGTGTATTTACAGATAAAATCACTTTCGATCAGGTCATTAATCTTAACAATCGTCCCCGAGCCGATAAAGAAAGCAAGGTTTTAGGTGAAGCCATGTACCATCGTATAGATCATTGCTTTTTTTCAAACCCTCAAAAGCCGGGTAATGCTGGCGGAGGTATCCGAATTGGTTATTACAGGAACGATATTGGCCGCTGTCTGGTAGACTCCAACCTATTTGTAAGACAAGATTCGGAAGCAGAAATCGTAACCAGTAAATCGCAGGAAAATATATATTATGGCAATACTTTTCTGAACTGTCAGGTCACAATAAATTTCAGACATGTCGACAAGCAATTGGCATTAAATAATTTCTTCATCAGTTCTGACGATAAATATGGCTATGGCGGTATGTTTGTGTGGGGCAGTCAGCATATTATAGCCAACAATTATTTCAATCTTAAAAAGACCATTAAGGCAAGAGGCAATGCGGCTTTGTATCTTAACCCCGGTCCAGAGGCATCAGAACATGCGCTGGCTTTCAATTCATTAATCGTTAATAATTTTTTTGATAACAATAGTGGTTACGATATCAATTTCCAGCCCTTGCTGGAGAGGCGCAAAGAGTTTGCAAAAGAAAGCGGACTAGAATTTAAACTGCCTTATAATATATCTGTAAAAGGCAATTTATTTGTTTCCCGAAAACAGGAAAAGCATGAAGTTTTTTTAGGTAGTCTGCACAAGATTTATTTCCAGAACAATTTCAGTTCAGGAATAAGCAGTTCAAATCCAGATTTATTTCAGGAACTCAAGACAGATAAGACCAGTTATCTTCCACAAGATTATGAGGGATATAAACTGACACAGGTAAACAATATAAAAAATATAGAAGGCATAGCTATAGCCATTCAGGAAACTATTAACCAAGGCATTAAAGGCAAACCATTGACGTGGGATAATGTACGTCCATCCTGGTTAGCAGAAATACCTGGCTCTTATGCAAAAAATGGTGTGTTAGACCAGCAAACCAAAGAAAAGTTCCAGCAAGTTATAGCTAGAGAAAAAGAAACTAAAAAATAGATAGACATGATTAAGCGAATTGTTTTATTAAACCTCATGTTAATGGTTTTGCTGCCAGCTGTCCTAAAAGCACAGAAACAGCCATTTGAAACTATTATGAGCCGAGTTTTTGAAGATAATGCTGTTAACAAACCTAAACAGGCAGATGCTCCGTCCATTAAATTATTCGGAAAGTGGAAAGAAGATGGCAGTTGGAGCGATATCAATTATCAGGCAAAAGACATAACCAAGTGGCAGCCATCTGAGCATTTAGACCGGTTAAAGACTATAATTAATGCATATACAGACAAAATCAGCACTTTCTACGGAAATCCGCAAATCTTTGCTAAAATACAGCATGCTTTGGAATACTGGTACAATCAGGATCCTAAAAGTGATAACTGGTGGCATAACGAGATTGATGTACCACAAAAAATAGGCGAGCTTTTAATCTCCTTAAGATACGGTACCCAAAAATTGCCAAAAGCTTTGGAGTCTAAACTGGTAGAGCGTATGAAACGCGGTTCGGCAGAAGCAAAAACCGGAGCCAATAAAACGGATATTGCATTACATTATTTATACAGGGCACTGCTTACAGAGGACAAAGATTTATTGAAGCTTTCGCTGGATCAGCTGTTTGAACCGGTAGCGTTGGTAGATGGTGCAGAAGGCCTTCAGTACGACTATTCTTATTTGCAGCATGGTCCGCAATTATATATTTCCGGTTATGGTGCGGTATATTTAACTGGTATTGTAAAGGTGTCTAAGTATGTGGCAGGTACACCTTTTGCCATGAGCAAAGAAAAGCTGGATCTTTTCTCTGCATTTTACAGAAATGTTTATCTGAAAACATTCCGTTCTAAATACATCGATTTTAATGTTGAGGGCAGGGGAATAAGCAGAAAGGATATTTTAATAAAGAAATCAGAGAAATACAGAATAAACAATGCCAAGCTGATAGATGCTAAAAATGCAGAGGACTGGGAAAATATCCGTTTAAGGGTAGACAGTGCCGAGGCGCCAGATTATAAGGTTACCCCTTATCATCAGCATTTCTGGAAAGCAGATTATACGTTGCATGTGCGTCCGAATTATTCTTTCAACGTCAGAATTGCAAGTAACAGAACCAACAGAAGCGAGGCAGGAAATAAAGAGAATCTTTATGGACGTTACCTGTCTGACGGGGCAACCAATATTCAGGTTAGCGGACCGGAATATTTTAATATTATGCCTATTTGGGAATGGGATAAAATTCCGGGTACAACCAGTGTCGATAATACAGAAGATCTACTGCTGGATAAATTTTGGGGACATCTGGGAGATAATGCTTTTGCAGGCGGTGTTTCTGATAAAGTATATGGAGCCACAGCCTACCAACTGGAATACGATGGCGTTTCCGCTAAGAAATCGTGGTTCTTTTTTGACGATGAGATTGTTTGCCTTGGGGCAGATATTCGTTCTTCGGGAGATAGAAATGTGACTACTGCACTTAATCAGGCCTGGTTAAAAGGTAAAGTTTCTTCTTCTGTTGCAGATGTAAAAGAAGGAGCTTTGGAAAATATGAATTTTACCGCTAATAGCTGGCTGTTTCATGATGGTGTCGCTTATCTGTTCCCTAATGCAGCTAAAGTGAATGTGAGTACGCAGGTACAAACAGGATCATGGTATAAAATCAATAACTCTTTTGGCAAAGAAGAGGTTTCGGGTTCTGTATTTAAATCGTGGTTAGATCATGGCAAGCAACCTCAGGGAGCAGATTATGCTTATATCGTTATCCCAGGCTTGAAAGATGCCGAGACATTGAAAAAATATAATAATCCTATTGAAATTGTAAGGAATGATAAGGATGTACAGGCTGTTTACCATAAAAAATTGAATCTGGTACAGGTAGTATTTTATACTGCGGGCACTGCTACTGTAAATGGTATTGATATTTCTGTTGATAAACCAACGGTATTAATGCTGAAAACTTTGAAAGGCAGCGAAAAAGAAGTACTGGTTGCAGACCCTTTGCAGAAAGAAACTGCTTTAAAGGTAAGCCTAAAAAATACAAAATCGGGAGTGCAGAAAGACTTAAGCATAGCTCTTCCTGTTGGTCCGTATAAAGGCTCTACAAAAACAGAAAAAGTGAGTTTGTAGTTTTTATAATGTGTATGTGGGGCGCATTAGGATGGTATCCTAATGCGCTTTTTTGTTTGTTGAGTATTGGCCCTCATCCGCCGTTTGGACGTCGTTTCTTTCTTTATGTATTGGAGTTTATAAACTCCATTCTATTGATGTATCCGTAGAGACACTACGCTTAACTCTACGGACAGATTGGACAGATTGGGGGGGACTCGAAATCTTTTATAATTCTCTCAACAATTATGATGGCA
>NZ_JBEBVH010000313.1:0-4125 GCF_040392825.1 Pseudopedobacter sp. | reverse complement strand
AATATTTATTCAATAGTTTGGTAAAATTAACAATAAAACATCAATTTTATTGTTTTTGTCGCTTTTTTGATGTCTTTTCATAAATTGCGGTTTATGAGCAGTTTATGATTTCAAATAAGCTTTTTTTTCGAAAATCTTCACGGAAATATTTCCTTTTTCCAGAGCTACAGATTTCAGAAGGCAAAAGTAGTTTTTGTTTTTAAAAAAGCAACGGAAATTTTACGTGAAAAAGTAAAATAATGAACAAAATTTTAAAATAATCCCAGATATAGAGAAATATGTATTGAGATTTTGGTTTCCGCTTTAAAAAATCTCTGATTTGAGGCCTAAATAATTGAATTTTAACCATACGGTTGAGCATGTTGTCGTCTGTCTGCCTTATATATAAACAAAATAAAAAAAGCGATTCCAGAGAATCGCTTTTTTTATTTTGTTTATAAATCTCTATAAGATTATAAAGATGCCATATGTTGTAATAAGTCAACAATTTTGTTAGAGTAACCCCATTCGTTGTCATACCATGAAACCACTTTTACGAAGTTATCATTCAAAGAGATACCAGCTTTAGCATCAAAGATAGAAGTTCTTGCATCACCTAAAAAGTCTGTAGAAACAACTTCGTCTTCAGTATAACCTAAAATACCTTTTAACTCGCCTTCAGAAGCAGCTTTCATAGCGGCTTTGATAGCTTCGTAAGAAGCAGGTTTTTCTAATCTAACTGTTAAATCAACTACAGAAACGTCTGCTGTAGGAACACGGAAAGCCATACCCGTTAATTTACCTTTAATTTCTGGGATAACTAAACCAACAGCCTTAGCAGCACCGGTAGAAGAAGGGATGATGTTTTGGTATGCGCCACGGCCACCTCTCCAGTCTTTTACTGAAGGACCATCAACAGTTTTTTGAGTTGCTGTAGCAGCATGTACAGTGGTCATTAAACCTTCTAATACACCAAAGTTGTCATTTAATACTTTAGTTATTGGAGCCAGACAGTTTGTAGTACAAGAAGCATTAGATACAATGTTTTGATCAGCTCTTAAAGTTTTGTGGTTAACACCCATTACAAAAGTAGGGGTGTCGTCTTTTGCAGGTGCAGACATAACTACTTTTTTAGCACCAGCTTCGATATGATTTTGAGCAGTTTCCTGAGTTAAGAAAAAACCAGTAGACTCAATGATGTATTCAGCACCAACTTCGTTCCATTTCAAATTTGCCGGATCTTTTTCTGCAGTAACACGTATAGTTTGACCATTAACGATCAAATTTCCGTCTTTTACTTCTACAGTTCCATCAAATTTACCATGTGTAGAATCGTATTTTAGCATATAAGCCATATAATCAACGTCAATTAAGTCATTGATACCAACAACCTGAATATCGCTTCTTTTTATTGCTGCTCTAAAAGCTAATCTTCCGATTCTTCCGAATCCGTTAATTCCAATTTTCATTTCTATTTAATTTTTATTTGCGTAATAATTCAATAAGTTATAAATGGGCTCTTTCACTACAGACCTTATTTCTATGTCTTTCTCTTGAGCCACTTCTAATAAATAATCTTCAAAGTTTGCAGAAACAGTTCCTACAAAATGAATAGGTTGCTGGTTTCCATATTGCTCTCGTAAAGGGATGAGATAAGTATCCATAAAAAGAGAAAAACCTTTTTTTACAAAATCCTTTACGAAGGGGTGTTCTTTGTTTTCCAACAGCAAATCTACGAAAGAACTTAGAAAAAGATTAGGATGAGCTTGTTTATATACCTTATCCAAAACCAATTTTTTATCTAAATCGTACTTTTTGTTGAAAATTCTTTTAAAATCTGCCGGAAGGGTATGGGTAAGATGTTGTTTAATCAGCATTTTTCCCAGCCAATTGGCAGATCCTTCATCTGCAATAGCATAACCTAAACCAAAATTGTTCTCAGTTATTTTTTTTCCATCGAAGTATGCGGCATTAGAGCCGCTACCCATAATGCATACAATTCCCGGTTCGTCATTACAAGTGGCTTTTGCAGCTGCTTCCAGATCGTGGTAAACGTATACCTTGCTATATCTGAAAAATTTGGAAAAAGCATCCTGAATGACTTCATTTCTTTCCTGGGAAGTCGCTCCGGCGCCAAAGAAATATATCTTTTTTATTTTCTCAGCATTATGAATAAACTTGATGTTCTTATTAAGGAGATTAAGAATATATTTCTCATCGTTAAAGAATGGGTTTATTCCCTGCGTACGAATGTCAAGAACTTCTTTGTCCTTATCTGCAATTTTCCATGTTGCAAATCTAGAGCCACTATAAACAACAGCTATCATTTATGCTAATATGGTTGACATTTCCATTAAATCATCTTCCAGTTTAAAGTCATGTCTCGCAATAGATTCTTCCAGGTCTGTAAAACTAATATTGTTTCCTTTAAGCCCAACCATTTTGCGAGTTTCACCAGCAAGAATTGCTTTTACAGCAGCATAGCCCATTCTACTACCTAAAATCCTATCGAAACTACTTGGACTGCCGCCTCTTTGTAAGTGGCCTAAGATAGTAACTTTTGTATCGAAGTAGCTAATTTTTTCTTTCACTTTTTGTGCTACATTGTATGCACCACCGTTTTTGTCACCTTCTGCTATAATAACAATGCTGGAAGATTTAGAATTTTTTGCACCATCTTCCAAGGTTGCAATTAAATTTTCTATGGCAGTTTCTTTTTCAGGAAGTAAAATGGCTTCTGCACCACCTGCAATACCAGCTCTAAGTGCAATACATCCGGCATCTCGGCCCATTACTTCAATAAAGAATAACCTGTCATGAGATTCTGCTGTATCTCTGATCTTATCTATAGCTTCAATAACAGTATTTGTAGCTGTATCAAAACCAAGGGTAAAGTCAGTTCCGTATAAATCGTTGTCAATCGTTCCCGGTATGCACATTACGGGAATATCAAAGTTTCTGGATAATCTTTCTGCTCCTGTAAAAGTTCCGTCTCCGCCAATAGCAACTAAGGCATCAATACCTTCTTCTTTTAAATTGTTAAAAGCTTTTTGCTGCCCTTCTTCGGTTTTGAACTCTAAACAACGAGCAGTTTTAAGTATGGTTCCGCCCAATTGCATAATGTTGCTAACAGAATGTCGGTTCATTAAAATAAAGTTTTTGTCTATCATTCCCTGATAGCCTTGTTTAATTCCAACCATTTCGCACCCGAAATGTAATCCTGTTCTAACAACGGCCCGAATACAGGCATTCATGCCCGGAGCGTCGCCCCCTGAAGTAAATACTGCTATTTTTTTTATTTTAGACATCAAATTAAGAGAATAATTTTGTTTTGTTTTGGGCTTACTAATATACGTGTATTTTTTACACTAAGTGTTATTTTTTGGAAATTTTTTTTAACCTTTGCAGGGTGTTGATTGGTTAATAAACTTAATATTTATCATTTTGACGTATTTACCGCATTTAAACTCTATTTTCTCTGTAGACTGTGTGATCTTCGCTTTTGATGAAGGCGAGCTGAAGATTTTATTGATAGAGAGAAATCAGGATCCATATAAAGACTGGTTTGCTTTACCAGGAAATATGGTGAATAATGATGAAAGTATTGATGCTGCAGCAGAGCGGGTACTTTACGAACTAACAGGTCTTAAAGATATCTATATGGAGCAATTCCACACCTTTGGCGAGCTAAACAGGCATCCTAAAGGAAGAATTATTACAGTAGCTTATTTTGCAATGATAAGATTAAATAGTGCGAAAGATGTAAGACCAGTAATACCTTATGCAAAAAATGCTTCCTGGGTTTCTATTAAAGAACTACCAGAACTTGGTTTTGACCATAAAATGATTTTCGAAAAGGGCTTCGAGAGAGTGAAGAGTAAAATTAGTTATCAGCCATTGGCTTTTGAACTGTTACCAGAGAAGTTTACGCTTACCCAGTTGCAGAATTTGTACGAGTTGATATTGAATAAAAAGCTGGATAAAAGGAATTTCAGAAAGAAAATTCTGGCTTATGATATTTTAAAAGAACTCGACGAAAAACAAAAGGGAGTTTCTTACAGAGCGGCTAAACTTTACAAATTTGATAGAAGAAAATACAGCAAATATTTTCAGAACGAATTGTCTTTTTCTAAAGATTAGTAACTA
>NZ_JBEBVH010000312.1:0-4130 GCF_040392825.1 Pseudopedobacter sp. | reverse complement strand
AAACCTTCTTCCAGTCCCATTCCTCTGAAAGGGGGCATACCTTCATAATGGTATCTCGCAAAGGCAGAATACCAATAAGGCATCATCTGCATTCTCAACAATGCGAATTTCTTTACATCGGCTTCAACTTCCGGATAAGACCATGGTTTTGTTCCGCTTGCCCAGGCATTAATCATTGCCATTGGAGAAAATACATTGGATTGAAATCTTCTCAACCATTCCTCTCCACTTTTTGACGCTCTAACTTCGGGAGTCCATAAAACGCCGGCGAAACCACTATTAATTAACGCTGTAATAAAATCCTGATGATTATAGTAATCATTATAAATTACGTAGGGGAACGATGTGCCACCTCCGTTAGATGCCCTTACCAATCCAAATGTTCTTTCATTACGCTGTTTATAAAGTTCCGCACTGTATCTTTGAACCAATAAACCATAAGTTTGCCTCATTTGCTCTGCACTCAACCCGGAAGGGAATTTGGCAACGTCGGGCCATAAGTAGAAATCATAACCATCCACTTCATCAATTTTATAGCCGCTTACCCCTCTTTCAATTTGATCTTTTAACAATTGATTGAAGAAAGGCTTCCTTGCTTCTGCCATTGTAAAATCTGGCACCAGCCCTAACCAAACTGTATGCGAACTTGTATATGGCTTTATTTCTTTATAAAATGGGGCATCTGGCGAAATGTAGGGATTAATCCATAGATTCAGACGAATCCCCCGATCTTTCATTTTCTTCACAAATGATGCTGGATCGGGAAATCTGTTTTTATCCCACGAAAAAGTCCCCGGATAAGCTTTGCTCTGCCAACCTGGCTCTAAACCCACAAAATCTAAGGGATAACCTTTTTTCTTAAAATCGTTAACTTCTTTTTCTACATCTTTATCTGTAAACCGGGTCATTACGCGCTGTGTGAAGCCCAAACCCCAACGCGGAGGCAGATATCCACCACCATTCAGTAAATTATATCTTTTGACCGCGTCTAGAGGTTGCGGTCCGCCAAAGACATAGACTTCTACTCCTTCTGCCGGAACTAAAATCTCTACAGCATCAGAATATGGTCTGGAACTCCATGATTTATCTGTGTTTCTATCTTTAGGTGTTGGAAAATTCTCGCTGTCTTTCCTAACTCCACTGCCTGCCCAGACTTTAATATAACGGGCAGAATTTATAAAAACGCCATATCCACTAGAGGAAACATAAAAAGGTGTCGGCGCATGCGTTCTACCGTTATCTTTGCCGCCATAATGGTCTACATGAAGTTCCAGTATTTTACCCCGCTGATGTACCGTCTGGAAATTCAAACCAAAACCATATAACTGCTCTTCCTTCTCTAACGGAAATCTCAAAAAAGTTTTTCCGTTATTTACTTCCATGCTGATACTTCCTTTAGCAAAAGGGAAAGAGACTTTCTCTGTCTTAGAAAGCGCATCTTTATTGGGTTGCGCTCCCGAAGCTTTCAACAAATCATAGGCCTCTGGTTTTCCTACAATTGTTTTCCATACACCGGGATAAATTTCAATCCAATCCGTTGTTTGTGCATTTGCATAATTACCAGTTATAATAAAAAATAACAGGTAACTTAATCTTATAAGCTTAGCTAAATAGTCCATTCAAATAACTTAAAATATCAACAGGGTTTTATACTCAAACAAATACAATAAACGCCTTTTTTCAATAATTTTCATTCAGCAATATTGTCTTTTCATTATACGCTATATGCTGGAAATAAAACAGAACGATGGCTTTCTATTCTTTAATCGTTAAATTTGTTATGCTAAAATTATCTGTTATGGTAAAACGGTTTATTGTTCTTATCTATATTTTAATAGGAACACATGCATTAAATGCACAGTCACTTGTAGTGGGTTCTTTTAACCTGAGGCTCGACATTCCAAAAATTGATGTAGGCAATGAATGGAGTAATCGAGCGCCGTTGGTAAGTTCTATTATTAAATTTTATGAATTTGATATTCTGGGAACTCAGGAAGGATTTGCAAATCAATTAGCAGATTTGCAAAAGACCTTACCCGATTATGGCGAATATGGTGTGGGACGCGATGACGGTAAAAATGCCGGAGAACAATCTGCCATATTTTATAGAAAAGATAAATATGATTTACTGGACAGTGGTAGTTTCTGGCTTTCTGAAACTCCTGAAAAACCAAGTTATGGATGGGATGCCCAAAAATACCGGAGAGTGTGTTCATGGGTATTGCTGAAAGATAAAAAAACAAAAAAGAAGTTCTATTTCTATAATGTACATTACGACCACGAAGCTAATATTGCCAGAAAAGAAAGCAGTAAATTGATTCTTCAAAGGATAAAAGAGAACAGTAAAGGCCTACCGGTAATTTTAACAGGCGACTTTAATGGAAACCGGGAAAGCGAATGGTATAAAGAATTGGCTCAATCTAACATTTTATTCGATAGTTATGATAAGGCTCCAATTCGTTTAGAAAATAATCCTAGTTACCAGGGTTACGGCAAAACAAATCTATTAGCTGGTAATGAGGTTATAGACCATATTTTTATTTCACCTGATTTTAGCGTTAAGAAATGGGGTATCCTGGCAGAAACTTTCCACGGGAAATATCCATCAGATCACTTTCCTGTTATTGCCTTCCTGGAATGGAAGTCTAAAAAATAATTGTAAGAAGATAGAAAAGCTATCTTCTTACATACCGGAATAAAATTTAGATTGCAATCCGCAACATGAATTTTTTATATCCTCCATTATTTTTCGCATATTAGTAACCACTTCTTTATGATAGGTTTAAAGTCTTAATTTATAACTCCACATATAGTCCACCTGTAGTCCACTTTTCATCCACCTATACCCCACTGTATCTGGCTTATTCCTTTAACTAATCCCTAAGTATTCCCGTACTATACCTCTATTCTAATCATCTCGCGTTTATACCCTGTCCAATCCAGGTATTCTTACAAAAAATTTCAGCAAACTTCCTATAAAAGGCCTTAGAAACTTACTGCTAATTTTACGTCCAAAAGAAGGATTAAGCCTTAATGGATAAAAATTCAAATCTTATCTTCTGACACACCGAAATCCCATATTACTGGTTCCCGAATCTGGCGAAGTCTTCATACGCCTTGCTACTCTATAGCCAGAGCAATAGCTATCGTTACACATAAAGGACCCACCTCTGGATACTTTTTTAGCTATATAAGGTTCATCCGGATCATAGCTATCAGCCGGTCCTTTAGGATTACTAATCCCGTTTGGTTGATTGGATGTCTGGTAATAATCATTTCTGTACCAATCTGAACACCACTCCCAAACGTTGCCTGCCATGTCATACAATCCGTATCCATTAGCCGCAAAAGATTTAACCGGCGCTAATCCGGTAAATCCGTCTTTTGCCGTATTCACATTTGGAAAGTGTCCCTCCCAGGAGTTCGCCTTAGCTTTTCCCTTACTGATATGCTCGTTACCCCAGGGATATATATTATTTATTAAACCACCTCTGGCTGCAAACTCCCATTCTGCTTCTGTTGGGAGATCTTTACCAGCCCATTTACAATATGCGATGGCATCGTCCCAACTAACATGAACAACCGGGAAATTTTCTTTTCCTTTAATATCACTATCAGGTCCTTCCGGGTGTCTCCAGCTAGCTCCCGGAACCCAGCTCCACCATTGCGCATAGTTATTTAAATCTACTGCCTGAGAAGGAGGTGTAAACACCAAAGAAGCAGCTACCAGTTTGCTATCATCAGGCTTTGGAGTTCCCGGAGGCAATTGTTTCTTGATCTCTTCCCAATCTGGTTTTTTTTCTGCTGTGGTTACATAACCTGTAGCTTCTACAAATTCAGCAAATTGGGCATTGGTTACTTCATGCTCGTCTATCCAGAATGGGGAAACAGTTACTTTATGTTTTGGATATTCGTCTTCACTGGCCTGATCGTTATCTGCTCCCATCATAAACGTCCCGCCTGGGATATATTTCATTCCAGCTTTCGAAGTATCTCCATTGAATTTTATATCGGCTTTTGTATCCGATGTAATGACAGTATCTGTCTCCGGGTTCTCTGTTTTGTTAGCAGAATTATTACATGCACCTAAGATTAGTGTGCTAACGAAACCATAAAAATATACTTTACGA
>NZ_JBEBVH010000311.1:0-4204 GCF_040392825.1 Pseudopedobacter sp. | reverse complement strand
TTAAGATCTGCAAATGCAACTTTTAATCGTTCAACAAACTGATCTTCACCTTTTCTTAACCAAACTCTTGGATCGTAATATTTTTTATTTGGTGAATCTTCTCCTTCAGGGTTACCAATTTGCGCTTGCAAATAACCTTCTTTAGATTTGTAATAGTTTAGCACTCCTTCCCAGAAAGCCCACTGCATATCTGTATCGATATTCATTTTAATAGCACCGTAAGAAAGCGCCTCTCTGATTTCTTCCTGAGAAGAACCAGAACCACCATGGAACACAAAATTAATTGGCTTTTCTGCAGAAAGATTATATTTCTCTTTTATATATTCCTGAGAATTATGTAAAATAACGGGTTGTAATTTTACGTTTCCTGGCTTATACACACCATGAACATTACCAAAAGCTGCTGCTACAGTAAATTTATCGCTCACTTTACTTAATTCTTCATAAGCGTAAGCTACTTCTACCGGTTGTGTATATAATTTAGAAGAATCAACGTCGGTATTATCCACACCATCTTCCTCACCACCTGTTACTCCCAATTCAATTTCTAAAGTCATCCCCAGCTTACTCATACGTTGAAGGTAAGTTTTACATATTTCTATATTTTCCTCTATTGGTTCTTCAGAAAGATCAATCATATGAGAAGAGAATAAAGGCTTACCATGTTGGGCGTAGAATTTCTCTCCTGCATCTAAAAGTCCGTCTAACCAAGGCAACAATTTCTTCGCACAATGATCTGTATGTAAAATTACAGCTACACCATAATGTTCTGCCAATAAATGAACGTGTTGGGCCGCAGATACTGCTCCTAAAATGCAAGCTTGCAGTTTGCTGTTATCTAAAGATTTTCCAGCATAAAACTGTGCTCCTCCGTTAGACAATTGTACAATTACTGGCGAGTTTACAGCCTTCGCTGTTTCCAATACTGCATTTATTGAATTAGTTCCAATTACATTTACAGCAGGTAATGCAAACTGATGTTTTTTAGCAATCTCGAACAACTCTTGAACTTGGTCTCCGGTAATTACACCTTTAAAATCTTTTAAACTCATTTTATAACATTTTTCTTACCCTCGAAGTTATGAAAATTATTTTAATAGGGCGTTCTAAGTGGAAAATTAGGCTGAAATATTAGACTAAATAGCAGAAGAAAAAACTAACGCATTTACAATTCATCATTTTTTCGTTTATTTGCAATCACACTTTTTTTGAGAATGGCTTGGTTTAAAAGAAATACAAAAGGAATATCTACCTCAACAAACGAAAAAAAGGAAGCTCCGGACGGCGTTTGGAACAAATGTCCAAACTGTAAGAAAGCTTTACACTATACAGAACAAGCAGAAAACAAATACGTTTGTATGTACTGCAACTACCATTTGAGAGTAGGTTCTAAGGAATATTTCGAAATATTATTTGATAATAATGCATTCGTAGAATTATTCCCTAACCTTACCTCTGGTGATCCTTTGTCTTTTGTAGATACTAAATCTTATAAGGACAGAATTATAGAAAGCGCTAAAAAAACTGGTTTAAAAGATGCTATCAGAGCAGCTCATGGTCAGATAGACCAACAGGACTTAGTAGTAGCCTGTATGGATTTTAACTTTATTGGCGGTTCTATGGGTTCTGTGGTAGGTGAGAAAATTGCCCGCTCGGTTGATTATGCTATCGAACATAAAATTCCGTTTTTAATGATCTCCAAATCCGGAGGTGCGAGAATGATGGAAGCCGCATTTTCTTTAATGCAAATGGCTAAGACCTCAGCAAAATTAGCTCTCTTGGCTAAGGCGAAAATCCCGTATATTTCCTTGTTAACAGATCCTACTACGGGAGGGGTTACAGCTTCTTATGCGATGCTTGGAGATATCAATATCGCAGAGCCAGGTGCTTTAATTGGTTTCGCTGGTCCTCGTGTAATTAAAGAAACCATTAAGAAGGATCTTCCTAAGGGATTCCAGACTTCGGAGTTCGTATTGGAACATGGTTTCCTTGATTTTATAGTTGACAGAAGAGAATTAAAGAAAAAGATATCTTCTTTTATTAAAATGATGCACAACTAAATAGACAAAGCTTCTGTACTTATATAGGTTCAGAAGCTTTTTTATGAATGTTGTATGTAAATTATTACATTTCTCAAGCAATTTACCCCCGTATCTTTTTAAAGATTAGCGTATTTTCGTTTGCAAAAAGCTAGAAACTGTGGATTTTATTAAAGACATTATAGACATACTTCTTCATGTAGACCAGTATTTAAACGATATTATTAAAAATTATAAATTCTGGACTTACCTGATTTTATTCATTATCATATTTGCGGAAACCGGCTTTGTAGTTACTCCCTTTTTACCTGGAGACCCTTTATTATTTGCCGCCGGGGCTTTAATTGCTGGCGGTGACACGGGGCTAAATATATTTTTACTAGGCTTTATTCTGATTATTGCCGCCATAACGGGTAATACCGTAAACTATCATTTAGGTAAATATCTGGGACCAAAAGTTTTTAAACCAGAGAATAAAATCTTAAAATTAAGCTATTATCACAGCACACAAGACTTCTTTAATAAGCATGGCGGTAAAGCTGTAATCTTCAGCAGATTTTTTGCTATTCTAAGAACTTTTGTTCCTTTTGTTTCGGGAGTTATCAAAATGCCCTTTGCAAAATATACCTTGTTCAATATTATTGGAGCGTTAGCCTGGATTGTTAGCTTTTTGACTTTAGGCTATCTTTTTGGTAATATTCCCGCTGTAAAAGACAATTTTAGCTGGGCTATTTTATTCATTACTTTCTTAAGTACACTTCCGCCTGTTATTGGCGCTATTTATTCTAAGAAAGAAAAGAAAACGGTATAAAAAAACTCCCGGTTTATTGCCGGGAGTTTTAAACTGGATTTAAATAAAATCGATCACTCTTCTTCCGTAACAGAAACATAAAGGGCATAGGTAACTTTAGAATTGTCACTCATCGTTACTACACAAATCACATCATAGTAGCCAGGATCTTCAAAAATAATATCGATCCACCTGTCACCCACCGGATAAATGATTGCATCGCCCGAGCCCTGTACAGACCAATCATAGGAAATAGCTCCGGGAATCGCATCAATATAGTACCCGTAAGAATCTCCATTAGAATACACCTCCTGTCCTAGATTAGTTTCTTTTACCTGTGCGTAAATACTTGTACAGGCAAAAGACAGCAATAAAACAAATAATAGCTTTTTCATAAAAAAATAGACTTTAAAATTTATACTATTTCTAATATAAGATCAATTGAGCCTTAAACAGTCATTTGAATTGGCCGGGTATTAAACTGTGTTAGCATTATCTGGTATTCACAGGCTCAAAAATCAGCGATTTTAATTTAAAAAGTTCTTTACCTCCTTTTAATGGTTTAATACTCACTTTATATAAGCCACCTTTGGTAAATGTTGTTGTTGCAATACTATGTTGTACTAATGGTAATGGTGCCCTTCTATCAAATTCACCTGTTTTTAAGGTTCTAAACAAAAAGTCTGAACCGTTTATATTTAATACCCCCTCCTGTAATGCAGACTCTGCTCCACAGTTATAATCCAGCTTAACTTTGTAGGTACCAGGGGTTATAATCCGTATATCAAACACGATTTCATCTGTGGGATTTTTAATATCTACTATGCAATTCGTGTGTTTCCAATCGCCATAATAGTGGCTATAAGTGAGACTCTTTAAATTCGCATTTCCTATTGTTTTTGCAAAGTAAGCAGGGATTTCTATTTCACTGAAATTACCGGATATAACATTATAAGATACAGCCCGATTATATTTCCCTCCGTATTCTATAACAACTACTTCATTTAAAATCTCCGCAGCTCCTACGGGTAAAGTAATCTCCAGATCTTTACCTTTCTTTTGATAGGGCAACTGTTTACCATTAGCCAGGAGATATACTTTAGATAGATCTACATTAAATTCAGGTATAAAAAGTCTGCCATCTGTAGGCTTTTGTAAAACATGCAGATATTGTTTGCCCGGTTTCGATGTGCTTACTCCCCACGGCTGTTGACCTAGTAGTCCTGCTGTTGTGCCATAAATACTTTCGCCATTTACTTTTAACCACTTCCCTACTTCTTTTAAATATTGAACTGAAAATTCCGGAATGTTTCCTTCTCCATCCGGACCAATAATCAACATTAAATTCCCACCTCTTGCGGCTGCATTTGATAAT
>NZ_JBEBVH010000310.1:0-4277 GCF_040392825.1 Pseudopedobacter sp. | reverse complement strand
ACAAGCTGATTGTCCATAGTAGTACCAGCGCTTACTCCTACGCCTGGTAAATAAGTGTTTTCGGGTGACATAGACGGCGCTACCACTAACCATTTATGCTTAGGTTCTTCCTGCAAAACATCAACATAAAACATAGCTGCTCCTTTTAATACATCATAATACTCCCTCAGGAAATCATTGTCTCCATTATAAAGGTAATGTTGCCAGATATGCTGACTTAACCACGCTCCACCCATTGGCCACATACCATAAAAGCCACCATCTACGGGGCCGGTTATACGCCATAGATCCGTGTTATGGTGCAGATTCCACCCTCTGGCTTTATACATCTGGCCGGCACTTTCTTTTCCGGTTTCCGACAGCTCTTTAAGCATCTTGAATAGAGGCTGATGCATCTCAGGAAGATTAGTAACCTCTGCAGGCCAATAATTCATTTCGGTATTGATGTTTACAGTATACTTACTATCCCATGGCGGACTCAATTTTTCGTTCCACTTGCCCTGAAGGTTTGCGGGCTGACTTCCGGGAAAAGAACTGCATATTAACAGATAACGCCCAAACTGGAAGTATAAAGATACCAGAGCAGGGTCATTACCTTCCTTAAAGTCTATTACCCTTTGATTGGTTGGTTTATCCATTACAGAAGTTACACCCAAATCCAGTTTAACTCTATTGAAGTATTGCTGATAGCTTTTGATATGATTTGCCTTAAGCTTTTTATAAGACTGTCCTGTTACCTCCGCCAATCTTTGCTTTACCCTGATATTCTCATTTGCACTGATGTCCTGATAGTTATTAAAATTGGTTCCTATAGAAATAAACAAGGTAACGGCATTGGCTTCTTTCACTACAAGTTTATTGTCTTTTATTTCTAAAGTACCGCCTTCCAGTTTAGGCACAACCTGTGTTTCAAACTTAACTCGTCCTTTTTTACCATCTACAGAAGACGAAACAGCTTTTAACAATAACCTATCTGTTAAAGCAATTTTCTGGAATTCTTTAAATGGCGCATCCATATCTATAGTGAAGGAAATGCTTTTGGTCTTACTTGCCGTTAGTCTTATGGCAATAACTTTTTTAGGTATAAGCGCAATATATTCACGCTTATAATCTATTCCGTTTGCCTGATAAGAAACTGATGCGGTCGCTTTTTCTATATCAAGATTCCGTCTGTAATTTATAAAACCACCATGGCCAAAGTCTAAAAATAAATTACCTGCAGTCTGGTACTGCATACCATAATTCCCTCCCTTAGGCGCCTGTCTGGGAAACGCTTTATTAGACAGATCCTGCGCTTCTTTATATTTGCCTTCGAACAGCAGTTTCCTGATCTCTGCAATTGCAGGATAAACGTTTGGAATGATATTGTTTCCCGGTTCACCAGCCCAAATAGTTTCTTCATTAAGCTGAATTCTGTCTTTCTGCACTCCCCCGAAAACCATACCTGCCAGAAAGCCATTGCCTATGGGCAGGGCCTCGTTCCAGTTTGCTGCCGGCTGGTTATACCATAACTCCATTGGATTTTGCTGTTGCGCAAAAACCAGACTTCCGTACAGTGAGAACAGTAACAGGAAAAGTGCTTTTTTAATAAAGTATCTCATTCTAAAAATTAATTTGTTCGATTATAAACTTTTTAATATTCTCATATTATGTATTCCAATACGTTTATGCTGGTTCAATAACACCTTTATTATGAAATCCAGAAACAAGTTCGCATTAGCGTCAAGTTAAGAACTTTTAGCAATCTAATCATATCATAATCCCCTCTCCCTTAATCCCTTCCGACAAGTCGGAAGACGGAAGTGCAAAATTCAAGAACGGTGTTTCATAGCAGAAACATTGTACTTTTCTCCTTCTCCCTGCTCCGAAGGAGTCCCTTTGGGAGGAGAAGGTGCCCAAAGGGCGGATAAGGGAACTCTTAACTTGACGCGTATGCGAAACAATTTGCCTAACGACAGTCAGGAGTTCGGGACGACTTAACTTATGTCCACACGATAGACTTTGGGCGGGATCAAGATAATGGGGAGTGAAAACCTCAACTTATATTGATTTGTATAAATTACATTTACCCTCAGGATAACTTACTACTCTATCTTTATTCACTAACTAAAACGGATTCCAGCTTCCTAAAACATTTTGTTTAGAATATAACTTAGCCTCTTCTGCTGTTAATTGCTTAGACCAGCTTACTCTTTTACCGGCCTGATATCCTTCCCCTTTACTCGCATATTCTGCATATCTCGCTGTTTTTTCATTATCAATATTTCCCCAATTATGCCATCCTTCCGGTCTGATGTGTCCGCCCATTTCACATTCCACAAAAACCACATTGGCATAAGGCCTCCACGGGCGGCCCAGGTAAACAGACGCTTTTCTAAGGTCTGATGTGGCTGTTATCTTACATTTCTGGAATATATAGCCATATTTTTGTTCCTGCGGTGTAGAAGCGGCCGTTAAATATCCATCTCTGAAACTATGCAAGATGCAATTTTCAAAGAAAGCTGTAGAACCACCAAAAATAAAATCTACCGTTCCGCCAATATAGGAATCTGTTACATATTGCAGCGTACCGTTTCCTGCATAAAATGTATCCTGAAAGCCAAGAAATTTACAGTTTTTAAAAGCTGATTTAGGTGCACCAATATTAATGGCCAATGCCTGCCCGGCATCTATACCAGAGGTATTTTCGATAGTACTCCGTTCTGCAGTAAAATTGTTTCCGTTAATAAATACCGATGCAGAACCGGAAGTACCATATTCTTTTCCTTCGCTATTGAGTCTCTTTGCATAATTATCATAGGTAATAATGGTTTTTTCGACATTTTCTCCCTTAAAAGAGACAAATGTTTTGGAAGATGGTACAGTTACTATTTCCTTATATATACCATTTTTTATATAAATAGTAAACGGTTTAGTCTTCCCACTTGGTACTGCATTTACGGCTTCCTGTATCGTCTTAAAATTACCCGATCCATCTTGCGCCACGATCAGGTCGTATTTGACAGTTTCTATTTGTTGTTCCTCTTTTTTAGGTGTATCGTCTGCTTTGCTGCTGCAAGACAAGCTTAACGATAAAACACTTATTAAAGCTGCGTATTTCAAATCCATTATATTTCTTGTTTATCTTTAATAACTATCTCAAAACTAACTAACTAACTAACTAACTAACTAACTAACTAAATCATCTGATAGTAAATGTCACCATTTTTAAATCTTCATCTGCAGAACTTTTACCTACCAGCAATTCATAATCTCCCGATTGTACCTGCATTGCTTTAGATTGTTCGTTCCACCATTCCAGCTGTTTAGGTGTAATTTTAAATACCACTTGTCGGGTTTGCCCGGCGTTAAAACTTAGCCTTCTGAAATCTCTCAATGTTTTTACAGGCCCGGTAGCATCTCCTTTTTTCCTTAAGTAAACCTGGACAACCTCGTCGCCACTCCGCTTACCAGTATTGGTTACCGGCACAGTTAGCTGTATTGTCTGTCCATTAGTAATAACCTGCTGATTTAAAATCGGATTTCCGTACTGGAATTGGGTATAGCTTAAACCATATCCAAATGGGAACAATGGTTTATCCTGCATATAACGATAGGTGCGACCGGCCATATCGTAATTTTCGAAATCAGGCAATTGTGTCGTATCCCGATAGAAGGTTATCGGTAAACGTCCAGAAGGATTATATTTCCCAAATAGAACATCGGCAACAGCTTGTCCGCCTGCCTGCCCCGGGTACCATGCCTGTACAATAGCTTCGCTATTGGCCATCTCATCTGCCAGCCCTATAGGCGAACCAGAACAGTTGATAAAAATAACTCTCTTACCTGCTTCTTTTAAAGCCTTTACAAACTGCCTTTGTATTGCCGGAAGCTGGATATCTGTACGGTCGCCACCTCTAAATCCAGGTAGCTTCACTCCCATTTCCTCCCCTTCTAAAGACGGGGAAATTCCTCCTACGAAAACAACTAAATCTGCTCCGGCAATATTTTTAATCGATTTATTGATATTTGCCTCTTCTTTATAGCCAATATCAAAATTCAATTGTGCGTCTCCATTATTATGAGCAAAGTAGAACTTAATATCATAGTTCTTACCTTGCTGGACTTTCATATTGTAAGTCTGCTTACGGCTACCGTGGTTTGTTTTAGCACTTTTTACTTCTGTACCATCTACCCATAAACTTAAAAGACCATTCATATAAAACTCCATTACCACTTCTCCCGATTTTGAAGGCTTAAACACACCCTCATAACTTGCAGAAAAATCTGTCAGTTCT
>NZ_JBEBVH010000309.1:0-4290 GCF_040392825.1 Pseudopedobacter sp. | reverse complement strand
TCGACAACCACCAATTTTAGGTGAATACTCGTCCAGATAAATTGTGGAATATACTCCGGCTACCGCCGGATTAGCTCCGTCTCCGGATCTTACAATCAATAAATTCCCCGGAGAAAATGTCTGGGAATACCCCAAAAAAGTGCATAAGAGTACACATAAAAAAGTAAATCCTTTTTTCATACATTAAATTTTGTGCTGTTAAGCCGTTTATAATTAGTTCTATTATTTTTTCATTAGTTCTATATAATCCGGGTAGGATAGCGGGTTAACATAATATTCTCCTTTATTATTTAATCCAAAAGATTTCTGTAAAAACAAAGGATTTAAAAACCAGGAGGCCGATTTTTCTGTAACAATTTTTGCAAAGCCTTGCTGTAATAACGGATAGGTTGCCAGACTTACATTATACTTTTTGAAATATCTGTAATAGGTTTTGAGATAACCGGGGACATACCACTCCTGCGAAAGGAAGAGCTCTTCCCATTGCCGATATGGCACTTTACCTGCATGTACCAAAGTCAGCCATTCGTGTATTTTTAAATTCGGATCTAACCGGTATTTTTTTGCAAATTCCCGCCCTTTTAAGCTAGCTCCTATTTTATTTCCAAAATTTCTGTTGTACAAGCGGAACAACGAAAATTCCGGAACAATAATTGGTTTTTCCGGCATTATATTCCGCACAAAGTTAAAAGCTTGTTCAATTTGTATCGTGTCTCTGATGTGTAAGTGGATAGCCAGACCTTCAATATCATCACGTTGTTGTGTAAACTTTATCAGTTCGTAAACACCTGGCGTATTCTGTTCTTTTTTCTCAAACAGTGCAGGTAGGGAACCGGTATAAAATTGTGGCATTTTCCAGTCCGGATGTTTTTTATAAAACTCTGTTACATGGTTAAGCAATTGTTCTGTAAAAACAACCAAAGGGACTTTATTGCCTTCCGAATATTGTAAATCAGACTCAATGCTTTCAAGGTTTGGTTCGTTACCCAAAGTAAAAATATCTACATACGGGCCAACTCTTTCCAATATTTTATCTACTATTTTAAAATAGAAAGCTTCACGTTCTGCACCTGGCTCCGGCATCGCCAGATTTCGGTTTTTAAAATCCCATCTAAAACCAAATGCTATCTGGTAACCCTGTTTTCCGGCATCTACCAGCTTTTGTATTCCTGGATCTGTATCGGGATTCAGTAAACCATCAGCGTAATCCAAAATACGCGGTGTTGTTCTTATCCATTTGGGTTTAATCTTCTCTACATATTTGAAATCTATATTCTCCGGATTATGATTAAAATTAAGTCCAAGCTCTTGGCTATAAGCACATTTAATACTTAGCCCAAAGAAAAATAGAACAGTAAAAATTTTATTTACTTTCATAAGTTAGTCTTTTATTGAAGAATAGAAATCTTTAGATACCTCAGCATCAGGCATTAATTTATTATTCTCCCATTTTAATGGAACTACGGCTGGCCTGCAGGTTACCGGGAATCTTGTCCCCATAACTCCTCTGGGATTAAAGAACAGCGTTGACCACCATTTTCCTTTTTTATCTTTAAACAGGTTATTATGCCCCCCTTCTAAAATTGCAGGATATCTGGGACCGTAAGGACCATATATATTGTCTGATTCTGCAATTACCACGTCGTAGCTATAAAGTACTTTATCTTTTCTATCGTCTCTTAAATAGGAATATGTTCCGTCTGACTTTGGCACAGACCAGACAGTTTGCAGTAACTGGTACTTTCCGTTGTGTTTATCTAACCAAACTCCTTCTATATAAGGTTCTGTTTCGTATGGTGTTTCCTTAAATCTTTTAAATGGTTCTGCAACATCACTCAAATCTTTATTCATTCTGGCGATAAAATGGTTATGACCAACCAGGTAAACTTCGCCGTCAGTATCTTCGAATATGCCTAAGTCTATATTATTGAAAATAGCTCTGTGCTTGCTTCCCCTGATATTCCGATAGGGACCTTCCGGTTTTCCCGAAATACTTTCGAGTACAAATGATCCCTTACCGCCATTTAAACAAGCTGCAATAAGCCATTTCTTTTGGCTTTTGATATAATGCAATTCTGGTGCCCAAACTGCTCTGTAGATTGAGTCGAGCGGATCGCCATTTAAAGATTTTGCACCCGGTTTAATAGGCCGGCCTTCTTTTTGCCAGGGTTCTGCGTCTTCATCAAACGACCATATTCTTCCTAATGCTTCCCAATTTTTTAAATCTAAAGAACGCCATAAGTACAAACCATCATTATAATCCCAGCAGTGGATCTGCCCTTTAAAAACCCTTCCTGGCGTTGCGGTTGTACCGGTCATATAGTAATAACCATCGGGACCATACATTACGTAGGTATCTCTCATCCAGACGTCCAGAATTGGCTTTACGGAAGAAGGTACTGTTAGCGACGAATCTCCTACCGGAGCTTTTGGATCACTGAAAACCTGTCCGGAATGGGCGTTGTTTCTTGTTTGTGAACATGCTATAATTGATAAAGCAACTAAGCACAAAACGATAATTGTTCGAATTTGAATGAATGTTTGATTTAGCATAAATATTCCCTTCCTCCTCATCTGATTGATAGTCTATTGTACTTCTGTTAATTTCTTTATTGTCTGAATTTCATCTTTACTAAAAGGCGTACCGTCTTTCCTTAAAATATCATGAAACCACAGCTCGGGCTCTTTACCTGATGGAATGGGCGTATCCCAGGCAAAAATGGTATTGGTTTTTCCGGCAACAAATCCCCAGTTAATGGCCCCTACGTTTTCTCTCTTAAGCAGCGGCATAATATTTCCGAAAAGGCTTCCGTTTCTTCTTGCCATATACTCGGTACAAATAAGCGGTCGGTTATATTTTTTTAGCTCCTGTATTTCGTTAGCGTGGTTATCCGTATAAGAATAATTGTGATAGGTTATAACATCCGAGTTTTCCAGCTGGAATTTATTTAACTCTTTAAATGGTTCTCTGTTATTCCAGACACCTGCTGTAACAGGTTGTATGGTCTTTACAGTCCTTGCCCACGCAAATACGGCTTTTAGAAGAGGCAGACTCTTCCCGAAATTTTTATTGTTTCCGGGCTCATTGTATAAATCCCACATCAAAACGCGTTCATCGTTTTTGAATGTGTTCATAATGTCTTTCACATAAGCTTCTAAAACCTTTAAAGTATCCGGATTAGTATATATCATAGTTCCGGGATCTCTAATCCAGCCGCTGTTATGAACACCCGGTTTGGGCTCTGGCTGCTTACCTGGTGCATACGTGTCGTTCCAGCAATCGTCAAAAAACACCAAAATTGTCTTAATGCCGTGTTGATTTGAAATACTCAAATAATTGTCAAGCCTCTCCTTAAATCCATTTTGGTCAGAAGTCCACAAAATATGATGTAAATAGACCCTCATGGTATTAAAGCCTAAATCTTTAGCCCAACCCAGTTCTTTGTCTATAGTTTTTGGATCATAGGTGTCTTTCTGGAACATTTCGAGCTGATTAATGGCTGTACTGGGCTGAAAATTGCACCCTCTGATCCATGGCTGTTTTTTATACCATTCGTTTGCCTTTTTTTCTGTCCACCTCGAATTTTGCGCACTTACACTAACAGATAAGAGCAAAAAAAGGCCTGCTAAAATATTTTTCATATTCTAAGTGATTGATAGTTTTGGAAGTAGCCTCAGCAGCTACTCCCGTGATTTTATTTATTATATCCTTCGTTTTGAGTGCAAAGTTTATTTGCCTGAATTTCTGATTGTGGTATTGGAAACAATAGCTTATCTGTAGTCGCAAGGTCTGACGAAATACCTCGGGCAATTGCCGACGACAGAAAAGTACCCTGACGAATTAAGTCTTCGCGACGTTTTCCTTCGGAAATAAATTCCCACCCTCTTTCTCTAAAAATGGCATCGCGAAAAGCTTCTTTTGTAGGTGTGTCTGTTAGGTTCAATCCCGGAAGTCCTGCTCTTGTTCTAACCTGATTAATTAGTGTAAAACATTCTATCGGAGGTACTGCACCAGCCAGTTCATTTAACGCTTCGGCCCTGCTTAATAAAATATCTGCATATCTAAGAATTGGGACGTCGGTACCGCTGTTATTTCCAATAGTATTGTTGTCCCAATATTTAAAGCTACGGGCATTATCTCCGTTTAATATATTTACGGTTGCATTATTGTTATTAATATAACTTGTACAAATCAGAGAGCGGCGTTTGTCATTTGCAGCCATGCTGTTCACAAAAGCTGTTCTTAAACGGTATTGAGTTACGAAATTGGACATGGTAGATTGATAAACG
>NZ_JBEBVH010000308.1:0-4306 GCF_040392825.1 Pseudopedobacter sp. | reverse complement strand
ATAAATATAGCGCCTAAGCAAGCTGTTTTCCAGCCACCTAAAGTCCATAAGAATATACCAAATGCAGACCCGCTTGCTGTTCCAATAAAGCTCGTGGTCATAAAAACAGTATTCAATCTATTTCTGGCCGCTGTACTTAAAGCGTAAATTCTTGTCTGATTGCTTACATGTACAGATTGCTGACCAATTTCTAGAACGATTATTCCTATTATGAAAGCCATTAATATGCTTCCGAAAAAATAAAAGATCAACATACTGAAAATTAATATCAGTATTCCATATCCTACCACAGCTCGGGAATTTGATTTATCCGATAGTCTGCCCACAATAGGAGCTAACATCGCTCCGGTGGCCCCAACAAGACCAAACAAGCCTATTTTTTCACTAGTATAATGATAAGCATCCGATCCGAGATATAATACCATAGTTGTCCAAAATATACCGAACGTGGCGAATACAACGAAGTTGATTAGAGAAGCTTCTCTTAAAACGGCATATTTGTAAGTAATTTCTTTTAAAGACCTTAAGAGATCACAATAAGTTCCGGTATAACTAACTTCGCTTTTAGGAAATCGAAAACTTATTATTATAGTTAATGTGGCGCAAATAAAACTGGCAGTCCAAAACATAAATCTCCAACCAAAATACTCACCAACAAAGCCGCTTAATGTTCTGGATAATAAAATTCCGATTAATAAGCCGCTCATTACAATACCAACCAGTTTTCCGCGTTCTTCTGGTTTTGACAATGCAGCCACCATAGGAAGAATGAGTTGTGGTGTAATCGAGCTAAATCCTATACCAAAGCTAGCAATTTGGAGTAACCAGAATTCCTTACTTATGGCTGCTAAAATTAAAAATATACAGGATGCACAGGTTACCAGAATAATCTGCTTCTTCCTTTCATATTTATCTCCCAGAGGGACTAAAAACAACAAACCCATGGCATAGCCAAATTGAGTAAGATAAATTGTTTGTCCTGCTACGCTTTCTTCTATATTAAATTCTTCGGCAATAAGATGAATTAAAGGTTGACAGTAATATAAATTAGCAACAATTAACCCGGTTGCCAATGCCATAATCGAAATATCCGATTTTCTTAAAGTATTAGTTGACATAAAGTATTGATGCTGAAAAATAATTTAGAAATCTAAATCTGTAAAATTTTTCTTTTTTCGAACGAAATAGTCCCAAACTATGGATTTCGGGTATAAGCCAATTGAATTAGGTAGTTTGGAAATGTCTTTATTGTAGGCTATTTTCCTTTTTAAAAAAGCCATGCAGATTGCCCTATGAGCTTTGGAAATTGCAGCAGCATTTCCAAATTGTCGCTTTGAAGCAAATCTCAGAAGCGCAAGAAAATCCAAGCAAAATCTGAAAGGAATTAAAAAACAGCTTACAGACGGTTTTAAATTCTTTTTTAATAGAAATCCGTTATTTCTGAAATTCAGGTATGTTTTATATGGACTTTCTGTATTAAGCGTACCGCCGCCTACGTGATATACTTCAGAATAACCGCAGTACATTACTTTGAATCCTAAATTTTTAGCTCTCCAGCAGATATCTATTTCTTCCATATGAGCAAAAAACGCTGAGTCTAATCCGTTCAGGCGCTTCCATACCGACGATTTAATAAATAAAGCGCATCCACTTGCCCAGAATATTTCTTTAATATCATTGTATTGACCTTCGTCTTTTTCCAGACTATCAAAAATTCTGCCTCTGCATAAAGGATATCCATATTTATCAATAAATCCACCAGCAGCACCAGCATACTCAAAATGTGTTCTCTGGTAAAAAGATTTTATTTTAGGCTGGGCGATTGCTATCTGCGAATCGGATTCCATCATTTCTATTACCGGATTAATCCAGTAAGGAGGCACTTCCACATCCGAGTTCAGTAACACATAATAGTCGGCAGTAACCTGTTTTAATATTTCGTTATAACCACCGGCATAACCTAAGTTCTCCTGGTTTTCTATAACTTTTACTAATGGAAAATACGTTTTTATAAATGCTACAGAATCATCTGTAGATGCATTGTCGCCAACAACTATTTCTAAATTTTCGTATTGACTGTTATATACCGTAGGTAAGAATTCTGCCAAATGTTTCTTTCCATTCCAATTTAATATTACGACTGAAACTTTAGGTATACTCATTTAATATCTCCCGGCTTAATTTTCCACCTTTTATGGGACCATAACCAATACTCAGGTGTTTGGTTAAGTCTTTTTTCTAGTAAACGAATATAGGCATTTGTAATCTCTAAATCTGCAGTTTCTCTTGGATTATCAGTGATTTTAATAAATTCGGCCTCATAATGTCCTCTTTTAGGAACCCGGATATCACAATAGATTACAGGATAATTTGTAGATTTTGCAATTTTTTCGATTCCCGTAAAAAATGGTGTTTCCTGATTCATAAACTTTAACCATGCGTAAGAACCATTACCTGTAGGCCTTTGGTCGCCTGCAAAAACTGCAAAAATCAGTTTATTTTTGTATTCTATTATTTTCCTGAAAGTCTGAGTCATTTCTACCATTTCGGCACCAGACTTCTCTCTGATTCGCTTATACGTCTGATCGAAAGCTTTATTTTGCAACTGTTTATAAACTATTAATGGCTTGGCTTTGGTAACCATAGAGGTGGTTATAGCACTCCATTCCCAATTCCCATAATGTCCTACTGCCATTAAAAAACTCTGATTCTTATCTTCAAACTCTCTAAAAATTTCTTCGTTTACAAAGCGAAATCTCTTTTTGATATATTCAGGAGAGGCAGACAATAACTTTATCACTTCAAAAATCAAGTCAGCTAAATACTTAAAAAATCGCTTTTCAATTTGTTTAATCTCTTCTAAGTCCTTGTCTGGAAAAGCATTTCTAAGATTCTCGAAAACTGCATTTCTTCTATATTTAACAATATAAAATACGATATAGTAGGCAAGACTAGAAAATATATACAGAACCCTTAAAGGCAACAGAGAAATAAGATATAAAAAAAATGCAGCTGCATTAGAAAGCCACTTAATTATCATTATTTTCGCTTATTTAATGCAAACATATAAAAATTGAGATGGAAAACAGTGTAATATTTCCTTTGTTTTATCTTCCACCAATTGAATTTTACAAACAATTGATTGATAATAAGGATATAAACATAATCTTAGAAAAACACGAGCACTTCCCTAAACAAACATATAGGAACAGGGCTAGTATTTATGGTCCCAATGGTAAACTGAATCTTATTGTGCCTGTTGTTAAAGGTGCTAAAGTTCATACCCCGGTTAAAGATGTTAAAATAAGCTACGATGAAGATTGGCAGAGACTGCATTGGTTAAGTATGCAAACCTCTTATAGGAGTTCTGCATATTTCGAATTCTACGAAGATGACTATGCCCCGTTTTACGAGAAAAAGTATACTTTTCTATATGATTATAATTTAGAACTTTTCGAAATGCTGAAAAAGCAACTGAAACTAAAAGTTGATTACACTTTCAGTGAATTGTACGAAAAAGTATATGGTCTGGATTTTAGGGAAAATATACATCCTAAAAAAGAAAGCACTTATCTACCCGTACAGTATTATCAGGTTTTTGAAGATAAATATAATTTTATGCCTAATTTAAGCATTGTAGATTTGTTATTTAATCAGGGACCACAAGCGTTAAAGTATATATAGTATGAAGAAGACAAATATTCCCAGATATAAAACTCCCCGTAAGCGTAAAAAAAGAATTCCGGGAGAAAGTCCGGGAATATTTGTTGTCTCAGAAACAGCACTCTCTTCGAAAATACATGTTTATGTATATGACAGCGAAAATATTGTTACTAAAGAATTTTCGGACATACATAATGCCTATTCATTTATTACTCAAAATCCAGGTAAATTTTACTGGATAGATATACAGGGATTGGGGACACAGGATGTTCTTAATTCTGTAAAAGAAAAATTCGGGATTAATGCGTTGGTAATGGAAGACATGGTGAATACGCACCAACGGCCAAAGTTCGAAGAATTTGACGACTATATTTTTGTTGTTACGAGAGTTTTAGATCTGGATGAAAACCTCAGTCTTAAAAATGAGCAGCTTTCGATGATCCTAAACCAGAATACATTAGTTACTTTTCAGGAAGACTACGAAGACATCTTAAACCCTGTACGAAATCGTTTGATAAACAGAAAACAGACCAGTATACGTAATCTGGGGCCGTCTTATCTGCTTTATGCAATTATGGATATTGCTACAGATCAAAACTTTAACTTGATTAACAGATTAGGAGATGAGCTGGAAATGGTTGAA
>NZ_JBEBVH010000307.1:0-4345 GCF_040392825.1 Pseudopedobacter sp. | reverse complement strand
TTAATAGCCATAGATAAAAAACAAAATAAAATTTATAAAACAAGCTGCTGTTACAGGTAAGTTAGGCTATAACATAAAATAACCAATAATAAAAGTGTATGGTATCTAAAGCAACCAAATTAGAGAAATTTGTATGTTTATTCTTTATACTACTGTTTTTAAGGATAACTGTAACAGCTCAGTTTCGTGGAACGGACTATGAGGTAGCAGCAAAAGATGCAGCGTGGTGTTGGTTTTCGGACCCACGGGCGGTTTATCATAAGGGAAAAAGCGAAAAAATCTATTACGGCTATATTAATAGTAAAGGCGATGTCGTCATCAGTTCAAGAGATCTGAAAACAAAGTATATGGAGACATTCGTTCTTCATAAAGAATTGCAGATAGATGATCATAATGTGCCGTCGCTAATGTTTTTACCAGATGGCCGTCTCCTCGCTTTCTATACGGAACATAACGGTCGCTTTTTTATGCGAAAAAGTAAGAATCCAGAGGATATAAGCTCATGGGAAACCGAGCGGGTTATTCCGTTTGGAGGCAACCGGATTACCTATTCTCATCCGGTAATGTTAAAGGGCGAGAAAAATCGCATTTATATGTTTTGGAGAGGGAGCGATTGGCGCCCATCTTTTGCTTTTAGCGACGATTTAGGAGAAACCTGGAGCGAAACTAAAGCGTTAATAGAAAGTAAAGGGAAGAAAAACAGACCTTATCTGAAAGTGAGCTCAGATAATAAAAACAGAATAGATTTTACTTTTACAGATGGTCATCCTTCTATTGAACCTACGAATTCAGTATATCATATTTACTATGAAAAAGGCGCATTTTACCAGACAAATGGAGAACGTATAGCGTCTCTAAAGCAGTTGCCTCTGGAACATAGTCATGTAAATAAAGTGTACGATGGCACTACCGGTAATGTGAGAGGGTGGATATCTGATATATCATTGAACAGAAAAAAGCAACCTGTTATAGTTTACACGCGTTATCCGGAAGATACAGACCATCGTTATTATTATGCCAGATGGGACGGAAAAAAATGGCAGCATGAAGAAATATGTAAAGCGGGTGGTTGGATGCCGATTGTAAAACCTGGTGAAAAAATAAGAGAACCCCATTACTCAGGTGGCATTTCTTTAGATCATAATAATCCTTTGAATGTATATCTCTCGAGAGAAATTAATGGAATATTCGAGATCGAACATTGGCAGAAACTAAAAAATAGGTGGGCTGTAGGGAAAGTTACATCACAATCCAAATTAAGTAATATGCGGCCCTACGTAGTGCATGGTTATTCAGGTAGGAATCCCGTTGTTTTATGGATGTCGGGTTTATATAATCATTATACACGTTTTGATACCAATTTACTGATAAACGAAATAAAGCATAAATGATTTATTGAATGCCAGAATGGAAAATATGAAAGATATACCAGAGAATAAAACATTAGAGGCAAATCGATATGATAGGCGTAAAATGCTATCTGTATTAGGTATTACAGGGTTGTCTGCTATATCAGCAAATGCTATTGCAAACCAGGAGGGAAAGAAGAAAGCAGGGAAAAGGACATCTTTTCTTTTTTATAATAATGTTTCAGAAATGAAACAGGATAATTCATTAAAAGAAGGTGATTGGGTACAAACCAGTGGCTTTTATGAAGCGGGTGACGGAGGTAATGCAGAGTATCAGATAATTAAAACATCGGAAAAGCCAGATGAAGGGGCATTTATAGGAATAAATAACGGATTGATAGCCGAACTTGCAAATGTCGCCCGGATAAATTATAAAATGTTTGGTGCAAAGTCTGATGGGAAAAGTGATGATGGGATACAAATACGGAATGCGCATAATTATGCCAATAGAAAAAATATACCTGTAGAAAATTTGTATGGTAACTTTTGGATAGAAAAAAGCAATAATATATCCATACAAACAGATGTAAATTGGGGGAAATCAGCTTTTTATATCAATGAAAAATATAACACCAACATATCCAGATTCAGAATATCTGGTAGACAGACCGGCATAAAAATCAATTTGACGGACAATGAAAAGCAGTCTTTTCTAGAACAACTTAAATCGGGTGCGAAAAATATCTCTGAATTATCAGCTTATGCTAATTGCCTGGTTATTATTATAGACAGCAAAAGTAAAGCAGGGGCAAGGCAGGGAGGTAATGCCCACGAGGGGAAGGCACAACAAGAATTCTTTTATGTTGAAGAATACGGAAGGATTATTGGTGACATATTTTTAGAATTTTCTGATTATACATCGTTAACTGCTTATCCAACAGAAGAATCTTATCTGACAATAGAAGGCGGAACGTTTTTCTTGTCCGGAGATGGAACCGGAGAGCAAAATGGAAGTTACATGGCGAACGGAATACAAATTCAGAGGAGCAGAACAATTATAAAAAATCAGTGGGTAGGTTTAGAAAAAGGGAAAAAAGATACTGCTCTTAGGCCAAGATCAGGATTCTATAATCTGTCAAGAGTATATGATGTTCAATTGGAAAACATCAGATTAATTCCATGGGAAAAAACTAGAGGAAGTAAAGAAACTAATGTGCCGCAAGGAACTTACGGAATTTCGGGTAGTGTGATGATGAATGTTTTATTTCGTAACATCACTGCCGAAGGCGACAATATACATTGGGGCATATTTGGAACAAATTATGTGAAAAACCTTACAGTAGAAAGATGTTTCTTAAATAGATTTGATGTACACTCTTTTGGCTGGAATATAACAATTACAGATTCTGAAATAGGGCAAAAAGGTTTAACAGTAACCGGAGGTGGAGAATTACGTGTAGAAAATACAGCTTGTTATAATAATACATTCATTTCTTTCAGAAATGATTATGGCGCCAGATGGGACGGTAACATATTGCTAAGAAATTGCAGACTTTATCCATTTAAAGCAGGAGTCTCTGCTATTCTGCAATATGGGGCCAAAGATCTTGATTATAAATATGCCATTGGGTACGGAAATAAAATTAAGATAGAAGATTTTGTAATTGATTACAAAAGTAATTCCGAATCGACTTCCATTTGCTGGATCATGAATGCAGTTTCTGTTTCTTCTTATGCAAAAAGTGGGAAATTATTTTTTCCTTCAGAAATTGAAGTGAAAAATGTAACAGTTAAAGGGCGAACAAAAGGGGTAAGGCTAATGAATATATCCAAACCCAATACCTATCTGTTACAGAAAGATTTCTTGTATAATTCTTTTGACCTGAACAGTAACGCCAGATTAATTTTTGAAAATATTCATCTGGAAAAATCAAATCTAGGTAGCGTACACTTTTCATTGGCTAAACAACCAGATGTCCTGGACAATAATGCACTGGTTCCCTTTATAAGATTTAAGGACTGTGAAAATTTAGTATGTGATTTAGGGGCCAATCCTGCGGTAATTGAATTTGACAACTGCGTGATAAGCCATGTGAATTTGTCTCCCGATGATAAGTATAGAGGTTCTGTGCTTTTTCAAAATTGTAAGTTTAGAGCCTATTCAGACAAGATCTCTATCTCGCCGGGCTCTATATTAGGTACAAGCTTTGTCAATTGCATTGTAATGCTACCGGAACAATTGGATTCATCGGTAACAGCCCCATTATCCGTTTATAAATTTATCGAAATCAATAAATTCGTTAAATACAACCATATAAATACCAGATTAGGCCAAGATGTATTAAGCTGGTGTAAAAACAGAAAAATAACGCTATCTCCTGAATTTATAAATAAACTTAAATCTCATCATGAATTAGAAGATTAGCTTGTTGTACGAGCGAATTAGTTATTGGTATTATATTATTCCAGGAATTGGTGTTAAGTAATTGAAATATATGAAGTTATGTGGTTTTTATAGCGAAGAGGCAGAGACCGAACTACATTATAAACCAGATTAAAATCGCATAAAAAATAATATATTTTTCGGTATTGCTGCTTAAAAATTTAATATATAAGTGTACGTACACTTAAGTGATTTAACCAAATATTAACTCTTAAAATTAAAATTATGAAGAAAAAATTGTTGACGGTAGCTGTAGCATTCAGTTTATCTGTACTCGCTATGGAAGGATATGCACAAACGAGCAAACCCATTATGTATTACTCTACAGAAATAATGGATGAAATTAATGCAACCGAAGCACAAAGAACCGCTGTTAAAGAATTAGTGGCAAAATACCAGCCCCTTTTTAATAAGGTGAAGTCAAATAGTTCTTTAACTGCCGAAGAAGCCAAGGCAGAAACAAGAAGAATTACCGGTGAAAGAGCAAAAGAATATTGGCAAATTCTGACACCAGAGCAGACTAAATACCTTAAAGATAAGGCTAAAACAAATA
>NZ_JBEBVH010000306.1:0-4354 GCF_040392825.1 Pseudopedobacter sp. | reverse complement strand
CTGTTATGCCATAAGGTAATTTAGAAGATTGATGTAGAACTGTATTCAGGAAATTAGAGCTAAAAAATGATTCTTTCAGAAGGCTTTGGATTTTTAAAACCTAAACTATCTCCCGTATTCATGCTGAATTTACCTAACTCGCTTCGCATTGGCGTTATTTAAGAGAAAGTTTCCCCTCATCCGTCCTTTGGACACATTCTCCCAAATGGAGAAGGGAAAAGATGAACGGACGGAAGCAATGAAATCCAGGCTTTAGAAAATTACTACCGCTTCTCCCTCTCTCTACCCATTCGGCAGGCTGGCGCTCAATCTGACGGCAGAGTTTTTCAGACTCTTTCATAATGGAGTTATTAAACCTTAACAAAACACCTCTGTTTTCCTTGACCTGACATTAATGCAAGAACATTAGCAACAAGGCGGCTTTATTTTCACAAAGACGGGCGCAGGTTCACTTTAAAAGGTACTGCAATATGTTTTAGTTCCTGGCTTTTTATCATTTCGGCAACCATGGCACCCATGGCTTTAAAATCTGTCGAAACGGTGGTTATCCCATTTAATATAACCCTTTTAAGGGGGGTTTCATTATAAGAAATGAGCCCGATATCTTCACCAACTTTGAGATTCTTAGAAAGGGTTCGTTCTATAATGGATACCAAATCGTCCTCCATCAGACTTATAAACACTTCACCTTTATTTATAGGTTCTTCGTTCAGATCTTTTACCACTTTATAATTGAAAGCATATTGCTGACAAAATCTTCTAAAACCGTTTACTATCTCTTTTGGAAAATAGCTTTTTTCGGGAATAATTATTTTTAGCGTATCATAACGCCCTAATCGCTCTTTTACTTTGTCCAGAGCTGAATAAATATCTTTTTCGAAGTCTTCGTAAATGGCACCGTAAACTCCGTCTACTTTATTCAGTTTTTTGTCCAAAAGAATCAGTTTCTCTTTAGGAATAGTATTAATGATCTCGTGTGCATGTTCACCCCCTTCAACAAAATGAGGAATAATCACATAATGAGAATAGTCGTTATTCTTGTCCCTGATTAATTTTTTAAAAAGCGAATAATCGTTATTATATATATAAAAATCTATAGTAGCATCTTCACCCAGAGAGGCAACCAGGGAATCGTATATTATTTTTTTATGTGCAGAGAGTTTATTAAACAATAAAAAGATTTTTATTTTCTTTTTAAAGTTAACGTTGGAAACATAATACCCTTTACCTGGAACGGAAACTATAACGCCCATCTTTTTAAGATAGCGGTAACCTTTTTCTGCTGTATCCCTTGATATTTCGAGCAAATAGCTTAACTCATTTATTGAAGGGAGCAAATCATCTTTGGTTATTTTACCATCTTCAATAGCTGCAATTATAGAATAGCTTAATTGTAAATATTTCGGCGTAGCTGAATATTCATCTATAAAAATAAAGTTCAAAAAATCAGATGCTTTCATTGTAACAGTGACTCCCTAACCAGCCGGTTAATTTATAACAAAAAAACGGCTTTAATAAATTAAAGCCGTTTTTTTCAAATTTCATCCGGTTAAAACTTTTCAAACTCACCTTTCACTGTTTTATCTATTTTATCCAGATCAACTGTTTCCCCATTAATCTTTACATTCTCGAAAACCATATTCTTAGTATGGTTTGCCTGTACAGGAATTTTAACGCCGTTAATGGTAGAGTTAATTACTTTTAGATTTTCTACCGGAGATTTTTCATAAGCATTAATCAGAACACCAAATTTGCCGCCCTGCTTTATGTTCAGGTTTTCTACTACAATGTTTCTGATGGTTGGCAGAAAGTCCCCCGGTTTTTCGTAGAACATATCGCAAAGAATAGCAGCTTCCTTATAAGTACCTACTTCTACATTTCTCATATAAACATTTTCAATGACGCCACCTCTTAATGAGCTGGTTTTTAATCTCAATATTCTATCCAGATTTGGGCTATCCATTTTAAGGTTCTGTGCGAAGATATTCCTCGCTCCTCCAGAAATTTCACTGCCAATTACAACGCCACCGTGTCCATCTTTCATCTCACAGTTTTCAATAATATGGTTTTCTGCTGGTCTGGCAATGTTTCTTCCGTCTTCATTTCTTCCGGACTTGATCGCAATACAGTCATCCCCCGTATCGAAATAGCACCCTGTAATTAAAACATTTTTACAGGATTCCGGATCACAACCATCATTATTTGGACCATGAGTAACCACTTTAACATCTCTCACAGTTACATTTTCGCATAAAACCGGATTAATATTCCAAAATGGTGCATTAATGATTTTTACATCGGCAATCAGAATATTTTTAGATAAATAAGGCTGGATAAACGGAGGTCTTAAATAGCTTCCATCTCCATGAATTCTGTCTTTTGCAGGTACCAAATCTTTAACCTGTTGAGTTAATTTCTTTACTGCAGCAAGCTGGTTTGGTATTCCTTCTTTCCAGCCATATTCCTTTTTGGCTTTCCACGGCCACCAATATTCATTATTGGCATTTCCATCTAAAATACCATTACCGGTAATGGCTATATTTTCCTGTTCATATGCATAAATTAAAGGAGAATAGTTCATACATTCCATTCCCTCCCATCGTGTAAATACCAGAGGTTTATAATCGTCTACATCTCTGCTAAAAACTATTTTAGCTCCGTCTTCCAAATGCAGGTTTACATTACTTTTTAAATGTATCGGACCTGTCAGGAAAGTCCCTTTAGGAACAATAACCCTTCCACCTCCCTTGGTATGGCAGGCTTCAATAGCTTTCTTAAAAGCTTCGGTACTTTTTACATTACTATCTAAACCAGCCCCGTAATCGGTAATTTTATAATCAACTTTTTTAAAGGTTGGAACCACAATAAGGTTTCTAATACTATCCGCTGTTTTCCATACCCCAGATTCGGCCGAAGATTCCTTTACATTGGCAGTACAGGATATGAACAAACCTCCTAACAATAAAGCTGCGATTCTATTTAATAGTTTTTGCATAATATGAATGTTGTATTGATTTAGCTTAAAAATCCATCGTAAAAAATGACGCAATATAATAAATGTATCTTTAACATTTATACAACTTATTGATTTTAAAGAAGAAGAGATCAAATCTGGTATTTAATCATTTATCATATTAAACCATCGAACAAATCTTTCGTCTTAACTAGCAATTTAAGGCCTTATTATTCTGATTTTGAAAAAAATAGTACTATTTTTTATATTTATAAGCTTTGTTAGCAAGGCTTTTTCCCAAAAAACAATTACAGGTACTGTTATAGACAGTACGAAACAAAGTATCATTGGTGCTCTGGTAAAAATCACCTCGCCCTTAGATACCCTTGCTACAAGTACGAATGCAGAAGGCGCTTTTACATTCCGTAATATTAAATCATCCAGTTTCCATATCCAGATAAATAGTTTGGGATATCAGAGCTTTTCCCGTTCTTATAAAATAGACGAGAAACAGGCAAACTTTAACCTGGAAAACATTACGCTAAAAACCCAGACAAATATGCTGGATGTTGTTGTAGTTGATGGCACTCCTACCATTGCCTATAAAACGGATACCATAGAATATCGGGCAGACGCCTATAATATGAAGGAAAACGCGACGGTAGAAGATCTTGTAAAAAAGATGGAAGGTATGGAAGTAGATAAGGAAGGTGCGCTTACCGTACAGGGAGAAGCTGTCACCAAGGCCAGAATTAACGGAAAAGATTATTTTGGAGGTGATGTAGCCGCTGCCTTAAAAGATTTACCTTCGGATATAGTAGACAAAATCCAGATTGTAGACGACTACGGTGACGAAGCCAGGAGGACGGGAGTTAAAGATGGCGATCCGCAACGAGTATTAAACATCGTAACAAAAAGTAATAAAAGAGTTGGTAATAGGGGCAGATTTGAAGCCGGCACAGGTAGTGACGACAGGTATCAACTCACGGCAAATGGCAATCGATTTAATGGAAACCAGCAAATTGGTATCAGAACTACCTTCAACAATACGGTAACAGGTATAGCTAATTCGGATGGAGATTCTGGCGGTGGCGGAAGAGGAGGCAATAGAGGTTCTGGCGGTGGCCAGGCAGGTCAAGGTGGCCAGGGAGGTGGAAATGGTAGTGGCTCTGCGGGAACCAGACAACTGGGAAGATTTGGGATCAACTATAATGATAATCTCTCTAAAAAAGTAAGTCTGCAAAGCAGCTATAATTACAACGGAAGTAATGCCAACAGCCGTAACGAATCCTCTTTCACAGAATATAATAGCATTGGAACGCTATATGGGGACAGAACCGGAGACAACCAAAATAAATCTTACGGACATTCTTTTTCTGCTAAACTGGAATATGAGATTGA
>NZ_JBEBVH010000305.1:0-4355 GCF_040392825.1 Pseudopedobacter sp. | reverse complement strand
TTTTTGTATTTATGCATGGATTTGTTTCAATATTATTTTAATATCTAAACATAAAGAATAATTGGTGGCGTAAAAACTCTCCCCTTTTTTCCTTTCCCGTTCAGACATATCTTTTTTGCCCCGCTTACTAATTTGCCATAATCCTGTTAAACCTGCCGGAGCTAAAAAACGCATCGACCATTCGTTGGTAGTCAATTTTTCGGCTTCATACAATGGCAGCGGACGGTTGCCTACTAAAGACATGTCTCCCTTGAGTACGTTAACTAATTGTGGTAATTCGTCTATGCTACTATTTCTGAGGAAACTTCCCAATTTAGTTACCCTGGGATCATTTTCAAGTTTAAAAAAAGCTGAATCACCTTTGTACTGATTATTTTCCGATAGTTTCGCTACTTCTTTATCTGCATCTTTGCGCATAGAGCGGAATTTATAGAAATCGAATATCTTATAGCCTGTACCTACACGCTTACTTGTATAAAAAACTGGTCCTTTTGAATCTAATTTTATAAGAATAGCCACAATTAGGAGTAAAGGGCTTAGGCATATTAATGCAATAGAAGATAATAAAATATCTAAAAATCTTTTGCCAAACGGCGTTTTATAACGTTCGGTTTCTACCGGATATATATCTTTCTTTTCGGCTCTTAATTGTTTATAGAATGATAGAAATCTTAGTCTCTCTTTTACATCGTTAAAAGGAATAGGAGAGACATAGCAGTCACTTACACCTAATTTGAGCGCTCTTTTTATAATACTTGGGTTATTTTCGGTAAGTAACAGAATAATAATAATATTTCTTGTAAGCCAATGGTTTTTTAAACTTTCTATGATTTGAAATACTTCCGATATATTTTCCGGATTAATTTCAATCAGAATATTAGTATTCAGATCATTAATAGAAAAAGATTGTGTTTCGTCTGACAGGCTTTTAAGGTTTTCACTTTCTTTAATGATACATGAGCCTGACTTGAAATCAGATAGTAATTCCGATTTGAATAAATCTGCATAATATAGAATATTTAAAGCAGAAGATTCAGTTGAATATGTACTGTGGTTTATATTCTGGAATTGCATTTTTAGTTGAGGAGTGTTTTAATTTTCTCTTTTAAAAGGGTTGGATTAAATGGTTTTGGAACTAGTCCGTTTATATTGTATGGTATTTTAGATTCTATTTGTTCTATTGCACTGGACCCCGACAATACAATAATTGGAATATTTCTGTAATAACCACTTACCTTTACTGCTCTTAGGAAGTCAGATCCATCGAAATAAGGCATTTCTAAGTCCGAAATAATAAGGTCCGGAATATTTCCGTTATCTAACCAGCTTAATGCATCGAAACCATTACTTTTTATAATAAGTTCATAATCATTCTGCAAAACAAATTCCAATAACTTTAAAATAGATATCTCATCATCTACCAATAGAATACGCTTTTTGCTCTTAGTTGCATCAGATAAATTCATGACTCAAAAATTTTTCTCTTAGATTTTAATCATAAATAATGCCTTAATACTAAAAACAACGTTTTATGCGTTAAATATAGTTATTTTGACGTAATAACGAAGTATGGTCGCAAGGATACAATATTTTATTGAAAATTGACCCTGTATTATCAGAAAATCTTTCCCCATGCATTAGTATACCTGTATACAGAATTCCTCAATTTTAAGCAATAAAAAAGAGGAACTTGATGTTCCTCTTTTTTTGCTATTTCTTTTTATTTTTTTGTTGCTGTTGTTGGATTTGTTGTTGTTGTCTCATCATATCTTCCAATTTTTTCTGAAAGCCATTTTTCTTTTTTGCAGATTCGGGTTTCTTTTTATTTTCCTGAATCTGAGCATGAATTTTATCATCATCAACAAATCTTCTGATAAAGAATTGCTGAGTGAATGTTAAAATGTTCGCACAGAAATAATAATAGTTAAGACCAGAAGGATAGGCATTTAATACTCCAAAGAAAATTAGTGGAGTAATGTAACCGATATATTTCATCTGACCTTGAACATTAGAAGTCTGATTATTATAATAGGTATAAATTAACGTAGAAGCAGTCATTAACAAACACATCAAACTGATATGGTCCCATCCCAATAGAGGAATTTTGGGGAATTTGATGATATCATCGTAAGTGGACAAGTCAGACATCCATAAGAAACTTTCGTGTCTTAGTTCGAATAAATTCGGGAAGAAGTAGAAAAACGCCAGGATAAACGGCATCTGAAACAACAGTGGTAAACAACCTCCTAAAGGGTTAACACCTGCCTGTTTATACAATTTCAGGTACTCTTGTTGCAATAATGCCTGGTTGTCGTCTCCAACTTTTGCCTTAATCTCATCCATTTCGGGCTTTAATACGCGCATTTTCGCCATAGACAAGTAAGACTTGTAGGTAAATGGGAATAATACACTTTTTAAGATAACGGTAAGCAAAAGAATGATTAAGCCATAACTTAAGTTGAAGCTATTAAAGAAATTAAAAATAGGCAATACTAAATACCTGTTAATCCATTTTAACGGGCCCCACCCCATTTTTACCTGCTTTTCTAAAGAATGTCCCTGATCTTTTAACTCGCTAAACTTATTTGTACCGAAATAGTAAGTCAGGTCGTAAGAATTGACGTCAGATGGTTTGTAAGGTAAACTCAATTTAGTCGAATAGTTCTTTACAAAATTATTCGAAGTAGTCGTTGCTATTTTGGTACGTCCTTTACTGAAACCGTCTTTAGATATTATAGCAGCAGAAAAAAAGTGTTGCTTAAAAGATACCCATTCAATTTTTTCTTCTATATCTTTCTCAGCAGTTTCTGTCTCGCTTAGGTAATCAACATCTCCAGCACTCGTCTTATAATATACAGTAGAGTAGGCTCTTTCGTTTTTTAAATCTTTTTCCTGTTGTAAAAGATTAGTGTCCCAAATAAGATTTAAATCTGTCGTAGATCCTGGAATTCTTTGGCTATAACCTTTTAAGCTCACATTGAATTCTACCTTATTACTGCCTTGGGCTAAGGTATAAGTATAATCGATATAAGTACCGTCGGCCTCTGTATATCTATAGGTAATTTTGTTGGGAACAGAGTCTATTCTCGAAAAATATAACTGATTTGTATTTACATTCTTTCCATTGCTTACAAACTCTAAACCGAAGTTAGATTTGTTAAAAAGAACAACAGGATCACCTTTATAGGTAGTTTCTGTTTTAACTTCTGAACTTAAGATTTGGCCACCCAGATTAGATAAAGTCAATTTAATTTTATCGTTTTCCAAAATGCTTGTTGTCTCTTTCTGTGCAACTGTTTGTGTTTTTAGAAGAGAATCGTTAGTGGCTGTACTGTCAATTGTCTTTTTTGTCTGAACTATCCCAGATTTTACTTTTGCCAAGGAATCTTGAACTAAATTCTCTCTTTTTATTTCTTCTTCGCTAGGTTTTAATAAAAACGTAGATCCAACTAGAATGATTAAAATGAGGAATAGGCCAGTAAATGTATTTTTATCCATTATTTCTTAATTGAGTAATCTTCTTTTTTAATTTTTCTTTTTAGAATATTCTAATGAGGCTGCTACAAATTTAACAAAAAGCGGGTGAGGATTTACTACAGTCGATTTCAATTCCGGATGAAATTGAGATGCTACGAAGAAAGGATGATTTTTTAACTCCACAATTTCTACAAGTCCATTTTCCGGATTAACACCAGAAGCAATCATTCCGGCCTCTTCGTACTGTTTTAAATAAGCATTATTGAACTCATATCTGTGCCTGTGACGTTCGGATATTTTACCTTTTCCATAAATAGCATAAGCCCTGGTACCTTTTTTTAATTCACAAGGGTAAGCGCCCAATCTCATAGTTCCGCCTTTTTCGGTAACACCTTTCTGATCTTCCATAATACTGATTACCGGATGTTTCGTTTTCTCATTCATCTCTGTACTATGCGCATCTTTCAGACCTAAAACATTTCTGCCGAACTCAATAACAGAACATTGCATGCCTAAACAAATTCCAAAGAAAGGAATGTTATTTTCTCTAACGAATTTAATGGCACTAATTTTTCCCTCAATACCTCTTTCGCCAAAACCAGGAGCAACCAAAACACCATCAAACTTGCTCAATTTAGCTTTTACATTTTCTTCGGATACACTTTCTGAATGGATGCATTCAACTTCAACCTTGCATTCGTTCTCTGCACCTGCATGAATAAAAGATTCGATAATAGATTTATAAGCATCTGGAAGTTCAACGTATTTGCCAACCAACGCTACTTTTACAGCAGCAGTAGGATTTTTTAATTTACCTAAGAAATCTTTCCATTTATCTAAATTAGGATCTTTTTTGGTAGGCAGCTTTAATTTTGCCA
>NZ_JBEBVH010000304.1:0-4380 GCF_040392825.1 Pseudopedobacter sp. | reverse complement strand
GGTTGTTTCTCAAATCTCACATCTAAAAATCAAAGGTCTTTTTTCTGAAATTTCCTGGTCGAAAGCCATAAAGGAACAACAGCCCACAACGTTAAAACTGCAAAAGTGATGATGCTCCCGGTAGCTCCGGTAAAACTTTGTTTAAAGACCGCACTCGTAGCACCCATTAATGCAGAAATATCCATTTTTAAAAGTGTGACAATTCTCGCCAGATCAATAGGATTTAAGATGCTAAGCGCTACAATCAGTTTCTCTAATGGGTATTCCAGTAATTGGAATAATAAGAAAAGTACTAAACCATCAAACAGTATAGAGAAATACATCCAGATCATTAAAGATACGCCGATTCCTTTCGCCTTGTCTTTGATGTAAACTGAAGACAGCAAAGCTATGGAAACGAAGATCACCGAAAGGAACAGTCCGGTAATCAGCAAAGTGATTCCGGTAGCATTGAAAGCAAAAATGACGATCGGGATTCCACACCCAATACCAAAAGCTAATATAAATGCAGATGCAAGCCCAAAGAATATACTTAGCCAAAGTGTTTTCCTTTTTATTGGTTGTGCTGACAGCAATTCTATGAACTCGGTGGCATTATAAACATAAATAGTAGAAAAAATAATGCTGGCTATAGGTACAATAATCAGATTTAATGTCAGTAAACTGGCCATGCTTTTTTCGACTACATTTTCCATCAGAAATAGCCCCATAGAAAAGCAGAAAAGAAAAAGGGTGTATGCAATAATTATCTTGCTGTTCAAAATATCCAGCATTACATATTTAATTACTTTTTTCATCTGTTTATTATCGTTTTAGTGCTTTATAATTTTTTAGACATTTCATGCCTTTTCCAATTTTAGTTTCATTAGGTAAGGAATAGCTTCAGACAGTTTAGATTTTTGAGTATCTTCTATCAGTTGATTAATAGATTTGTCGAAGATCACTTCTCCTTCTGCCATATAAATTATTTGGCTGACCATATCGTCCAGTTCGCTTAATATGTGAGACGTAATCAATAGAAGCTTTCCCTTATCCCTTTCAGTCTGTATCTTTTCTTTTAGAATAAAAGAAGACAATGGATCTAATCCGGCAGTAGGTTCATCCAGAATCAAAATAGGCGAGTTAAACAGAAATGCCAGATGGGCACTTACTTTTTGCCTTGTACCGCCAGAAAGTGTTCCCATTTTTTTATCAAGGATGTCTTTAAGCTTAAATCCTTCATAAAGGTCATGGTCCAGATTTTTATTCTCATTGCCTCTTAAATCGGTTACCATTTCTAATACTTGTGCAACCCTCATATTTTCAGGATAACGGCCTATTTGTGGCATATATCCGATCAGTTTTCTATACTGCCATTGGTTGCTTATTTCAGTCCCGTTTACCAATATTTTGCCAGAATCCGGAATAACCATACCTAAAACAGTCTTTATCAAAGTGGTTTTTCCACTTGCATTAGCACCGATTAAGGCAATGATATTATTGCCTGAGAGGTTTAGATTGATGTTTTTAAGGACTTCAAATTTCCCAAACTTTTTGTTGATGCCTTCTATTTTTATCATTTGTTTTTTAGTATCTAGTATCAGGTTTTTAGTATCAAGACGAGCGAGCGGTTAGTACACTTTCCACGCTCAGCTTTTTACTCATCATATTTTTCCCATCCTTGGTTTGTTGTCTTTCAGGTTTTCGGGTGTCAGGTTTGGAAACAAGGTTTCGGCCTTATCCATCAGTTTCACGAAAAAGCTTCTAAACAACATCAATGCACCAGAATTTCTCTGGATAATTATGGAATAAAATGTAGCTGGTCTGTGTGGAATGTCTCCGTAACCATCTCTGTCCAGATCATAACCTTCGTATTTATCCCAATAATTTTCATCAAAATATTTCATAACCAAACTGCCATTGGTGGCTACATCGAAAGTATTGCCTATGAAGTTATTCAGGCTGATGTATGCATCACTGCAGCTGGCTTGTATTTGTAAAGCCCATCCGTTTTTCTCGAACCTGTTTTTGATCATTGTAATACGGTTGGCCCCTTCTGCAAAAACAGCAATTGTATTGTTTTCGAATACATTGTTTTCGATATGACTGTCCATAATCTCCTTCAGCAAAAGGCCATAAGCAGCGTTCCCCCAATTTTCGGCAAACACATTTTGATACATTTTTACCCTTTTGCTATACATAACAGCTACGCCAGCACCATTCTTTTTGATAGTATTGTGCTTATAAGTATCGTCATGCGAAAACATGAAATGCAGACCGTAACGTTTATTGCCTATACTTTGGTTATTTTCTATGGTAGATTTTGTGACAAACTCGAAATAAATGCCATCCCTATGTCCCGAAACACGATTGTTTGCGATTTTAAGATGATTGCTCTTCCAGCAATGTATACCATTTGCAGCAGGCTTGCCTTTGATATTTCCTGATTGAAGCTGGTTGTTCTCAAATGTGCAGAAACTGGAATTCATGCAATGTATGCCAAAAAAATTATCCTGAAAACGGTTGTTGCGTACAACAACGTTTTTTGAATTCTGGATTTTCAATGCAGCAATATCCATATAGCTGGAACTGCCCGAATTTTTAAATAAGATGCCTTCTATAAGCACATCATCACTTTCTACTAATAAATTTTCGTACTTGTTTTCACCATCTATGACAGGGAAAGATTCTCCAATTAAGGAAATCTTTTTATTGATTTTCAGACTGCCTTCACGGTATAGTCCCGGTTTTAATAAAATAGTATCCCCATCTTGTACCTCCTGTAAAGCCTTGGTTATGGTCTTAAACCCCGATTGGCTAGAGACAACCAGCTTTTTTGCTTTTGCATCCTCTGCAAGGAAGATGATTAAAAAAGTAATAATTAATGATGTTGTGCTAAATAATCGTCCCATTTCATTTCTGTTCCTGAATAGTTTTCCTGAATTTTTGTCATTTCCTGAGCATTTTCGAAAGCAGCTATATTGGATCCCATAGGGCTTTTAAGCTGTTCTGAGAAAAACAGATGACTTTCTTTTGCGGGAATCAGCTTTTCGGGGATTGAGAAATCTACGAGCCATGATCCGGCAATATCCTCTGATTTTACTTGTCCGTTTTCAATAAACCCTTTGATGCAATGGATGTCATCAAACTTGAAGATCCTGCCTTTTTTAGTAACTAATTCTGCACCATATCTCTGGTCGCTGATAGTCATTTTACAGAAATCGCAATTGTCAACACCAAATTGTATAGGCTGCGGTTTCGTACTGCAGGAAGAGAAGATGAAAAGTGCCGAAATAAGCAGATAATAACTTGCTTTAGATATGTGCTTGAACATTTTTTCTTGAATTTTTAATTTCCTTGAATATGAGAAATGCCAGAGATAATCCTACACCCAACAAAATCCAACCGCCTGTACTGGGAATAGAAAAGGCTTCGAAATTGAGTAATTGCTTAAATCCAATCAAAGGAGGCTGATAGCTCATTCCTGGCACCTGTATAGGTGCTTTAGGATCTAAATTATGGCCATAATCATATTCCCAAAGATAAAAGTCCACCATTGCCACGATAGCGAAAACAAAAAACAGACCTGCCCATGATATGAAAAACCATCTCTTGTTTACAACTGCCGATAAAATTCCAATCAATGCAAAAAAGATGAAAATGTAAGGCAGTACAGTAAACTCCACAAAATCATCAGCATGCAAAGTGCGCATGCCTATATAATGGTTTAATCCGTTTATAATCTCTACATCGCCAGAAAGTTTATTGGCATGTATGTGCATAGACAGTCCCTCAGGATATTGAGGTGCTTTAAGTTCTATTTTCCAGATAGGTACAAAAATGACCAGGACTAGTGCTATTCCGCAGATAACAGAAAGTGTTTTTGTAATCGATAACAGACCTTTTTTCTTCTTTTCTACTTGGTTCATTTTCATTTGCTTATCGGGATTTGTATAAATAAAAGCGATTTCATGATTCGAGATTTTCTGGGAGCCAGGCTGATTTTTGTTTGCTACAATTAACGTGTTATTACAAATGTTTGATAATGAGATTGCTTCGATTCCTCGCAATGACGAAGCTATTTGTCATTGCGAGGAGGTACGACGTGGCAATCTCTCCAACGTCTTTCATATTGTTTGTCCATTGAGTTTGTTGGCTCAATGTGACAGTTAATTAATTCTGTGGGCCCGGAGCTTTTTCTCCTGTACCATATCTCATTGGTGTATTGCTTCCCGCAGGAGACACTCTGATATAGCCAGACATTTCCTGATGCAGCGCACTGCAGAAGTCACTACAATAAAATGGAGTAATGCCAGCTTGTTTTGGTGTCCATTTTAGAGTTTGCGTTTCACCCGGCATTACCAATAATTCAGCATTGTTAGCACCTTTTACGGCAAAGCC
>NZ_JBEBVH010000303.1:0-4401 GCF_040392825.1 Pseudopedobacter sp. | reverse complement strand
CGGAGGCTATGATAAGAATACCGTTGGCGAAGATATGGAGCTGGTGGTACGCATGCGCCGGTATATGGAAGACAAAAAAGAAGCTTACGACGTGGTGAATATTCCAGACCCTCTATGCTGGACAGAAGTACCCGAAACCAAAGAAGTTCTCAGCAAACAGCGTAACCGATGGATGCGCGGAACTATGGAAACCCTATGGAAACATCGGAAATTAATCTTTAATCCCAAATATAACCGCTTTGGAATGATCAGTATGCCTTACTGGCTTTTCTTCGAGTTCCTGGGACCTATTATAGAGTTTACAGGTTATATTATATTTTTAATTTTTCTGGTTCTGGGCATCATCAACTGGTCCTTTTTCTTCTCTTTATTTGCGCTGGTAATCGCCTCAGGCATTTTATATTCTATCTACGCCATATTAATTGATTTGGTGAGCCATCAGGTATACAGCAAAAGACAAGATCTGTCTACCTTAATTACCACAGCTATTTTAGAACCTCTTTATTTCCACCCTATTGTTGTCAAAGCCGGAGTAAAAGGCGTTTGGGACTATTTTAGAAATAAACACGGCTGGGGAGAAATGACACGGCAGGGGTTTCAGACAAAATCTGTTGACGAACCATTGCTCAAACGTATCGGAACGCAGCTTAGGGTCTCTTTAAATAGTTTTGCTTCATTTGCGCTGACTTTTTTGTTGCTTTACATCATCTCTGTTGGATTAGAATGGTGGTGGTACAGCTACAAGTTTGAACAAATCCCTTATGTAAATGTCGGCAAGCAACTTTTATTAGATAATCTTTACTTTGCATTTCAATTACTGGCAGGTACCGGTGTACTCTACCTTATTTTAAGCTTCATACGTTCTTCCTGGGCAAAACTGGTACTTATTTTATCGTTCAGCATTGTCATCATTGTTCAATTCGTTTTATTTTTATATTTCTCAGAATCCCGTAATCTTCTCGGCGCCGACGTTTTCTATTACAATGCCAACGAAATGAAACAGATTTTAGAAGCGAGCGGAATATTGACTGTAAAAAATATAGTCTTTTTCATTGTGCTTTTAGCGGTTTCTGTAATTCCTTTTTGGCTGGTTGGTAGAAGACCATTCAAAACGCCCTATATAGGTGGTTCGTTAATTCTTATTGGCATCTTCACCTGCCTGTTCAACATCAAAAATTTCGGTTCCTTTGTAAAGGGCAGCAATGAATTTGTTTATAACGCCAGCACCAGCAAGTGGCGTTATTTTCTTACTTCAAATGTATCCGACTATTTCGAAAAACATCCGGAGCTTTTGGCCGACTGGACAACAACAGCACAGGAACAACCGGGAGCCGAAAGCAATTTTCCTTTTCTCCGAAACGAAGACACCGAGGACATTCTGGGGCCATACCTGAATAAAACATCAACAGTTCCCAACCTGGTTGTGATTATCGTCGAAGGATTGGGACATGCTTATAGCTCGCCTTCTGGTTATGTAGGTAATTTTACTCCATTTGTTGATTCATTATCGAAGAAGTCATTATACTGGGAAAACAATCTCAGCTCTGCCGGCAGAACATTTGCAGTGCTTTCTACCCTAACCGGGTCCTTACCTTTTGGCTCTCGTGGTTTTCTGGAAATGGACACCTTACCCAATCATTTCAATTTATTCAACATACTCAAGACGAATGGCTTTAATACAGGTTTCTTCTATGGTGGTAATTCAGAATTCGATTTTATGAAAAAATTTCTGCAGTTCAGTAAAGTGGATACCCTTATCGATCAGACTGCATTCGCACCTCCATACAGGAAATTACCAGAAAATAATGGAAATAGCTGGGGTTACGAAGATCAGGCGGTCTTCGGTAAAATGCTGGAAACACAAAAAATTCAGAACCACCCCTATTTTCATGTATTGCTGACATTATCCACGCATAATCCTTTCCTGATCAATAACGCAGCCTATTATGAGCGTCTTTTCGATAAGCAGCTTAACAGCAGGAATTTGTCTGCAGAGAACAAAAAATGGGCAGCAGAAAACAGAAAACAACTGGTTTCGGTATTAAACTTAGACGATGCGCTGCATCAGTTTTTTAAGGATTACCAGCAAAGAGCCGATTTTGCCAACACACTGTTTATTATTACCGGAGATCATGCCATGCCGGAAATACCAATTCAGACAAAAATCGACCGTTACCATGTACCATTAATAATTTATTCTCCACTACTAAAAACAAACCGCTCTTTCCGCAATACCGTAAGCCATTTTGATGTTGCACCTTCCCTATTAGCCTACTACCGGGAGAATTTCGGACTCAACACACCAAAACAGGTAACCTGGATTGGCCATGGATTAAAAAGAGGAGTAACAATGGAAAACGGAATAGCCATGATGCAAAGTAAAAATCAGCTAATCGACTTTGTATCCGGCAATTACCATCTCTCTGGCGGTAAGCTCTATAAACTAGACGGTCAGCTTAACGAAGATCTTGTAGACGATGCTATTACACATAAAGCAGTGAGTGCCCGTTTCGAAAGTTTTAAACGCAAAAACAAAAAATTCTATACACAGAAAAAGCTTGTTCCGGACAGCGTATATTCAAATTATTTTAATCAGGTTATGCCAGGACCTTAAAAAGTCTTCGCATAACCTATAATAATATCTAACTGGTTCCCTCTCTCATTAGGTCTGAACTCCTGATTATAATAAGTGGATGATAAAGAAAACAGATTGGTTTTATTTACCGAAAAATTATATTCAGCACCTACCTTAAAGGTCTTTAATTTATATGGTGCATTGTCCAGAAGATTGTTGCGATTTTCTTCAGGGCTCAATCCCCGGCCTATTACAAAACTCAGATAATCGTTCGCTCCCTTCGTGTAATAGCGTACGGTTGCCGCATAAGATTGGGATATGCTTTCTTCTCCAGGTGTAAGGTAAGTTCTTAAATTAAACCAGAAGTTCTGGTAGTACTTACCTATAGAAGCGGTATACATCCATATACTGTTAGTAAAATAGAGCTGTCTATAGCCAAGCTCTCCTTCAAAACTACGTGGCAAGTTGGCAAAAACGGAAACTCCTGTTCTATATTTTGGAAAAATTCCTACATCATTAGAGTAGCCCGTGCCAACGTATAGATAAAACATTTTAGAAAGCCTTGGGTAAGCTTCCAGTTCAAACTGCAAACCGTTATCAGCGAATTTATTGGCATAATTGGTTTTAAAAATAACCGATCCGATAGCAGTCGCCCGTTTATAACTTGCACTCAGAATATGCCAGTCATCATCAAATTGCTTATCAAAATGAACAAAATTATAAGTAATTCCAACAGTATTCTTTGCCAGATAGTCCTGAATATTTTTCGCCAAAGCCCTGGCTTCCGTGTGTTTCGGGTTCAGCTTCAACAGACTGTTTACCGCATTTTGTGCCGGCTCGTACTTGTTATTGCTGTAATTCACCTTCGCTTTCAGTAGCCATAAATCCTGCGAATCCGGGTGCAAAGAAAGCCCTTTATCCAATAGCATATTCGCCTTCGCATATCCGTTATTCCAGTATTCCAGAGATGCGTAGGCAAGGAAAAAATCTTCGTCCTTCACATCTCTCCTGTCAAGCGCATCAAACACTGTTCTGGCAGAATCTATTTGGTCTGACCAGGTATACAAACGACCAAGAAAAACGCTGACATCTGTATATTCAGGAGCTTGCCGAAGCGCTTGTTTACTCAAACTAATAGCCTGCTTATAATTTTTATATTCAAATGCCTGCTGGCGAGCGCGGGAAAATAATTCGTCGGCAGTAAGATTGGTTTCCTGAGCTAAAGAAAATAAAGGAAATAATAACGTATAAAATACCAGATAACAAATTTTTTTCATTGCAGATAGATAATTCCGTGTGCCACTCATGAGCTAATTTACAAAAGAATTTGATTTCAGCAATCAGTATCGAATGCTGTACAAACATTCATACGATAAAAACAGGTTTAAGGTTAATCTAATAGTCAAAGATCATTACGGTTTAGTTCATCCAGCGTAAACTACATGGGAAAGCAAAAAGCTGAAGGCTTAAAGCGATAGGTTATTGTGAAAAGCTAAAAGCTGAAAGCATAAAGCTGAAAGCAGTCGCATAGGTTATTGCAGAATCTTTTTTGAAAGGTTGCTGTTCAGACAAAAAGCAATTCCTTTCATAGCTCCCTTCTCGCCTCCCGAAGGGACTCCTTTGGAGCAGGGAGAGATGCCCAAAGGGCAGAGAGGGTTATACCGTTACTTTATTAAGCTGAAAGCATAAAGCTAAAAGCTGAAAGCAGTCGCATAGGTTATTACAGAATCTTTTTTGAAAGACCGCTGCAGAATCAAAAGCAATCTCTCTAATAGCATCGTTCTCTCCTTGTTAGGGAGAGATGCCCAAAGGGCAGAGAGGGTTAA
>NZ_JBEBVH010000302.1:0-4402 GCF_040392825.1 Pseudopedobacter sp. | reverse complement strand
CACTTGTTGCTTGAATTACAGGGTCTTTAGGATCTAAATCCCGAGCCATAATAACTGACCAGCCTGCACTCCCCTGATCAACCAGAGTTTGCCTGCCTGTTAATGTATTGACAGTAAGTAAAAATCTTGACATTGTCCACTGAGTTACAGGCTCTGCAATTGCATCTGGTTTAACCTGATTACGATAAGCGAAATAAAGGCCTTTTTTTTCAGCAGTTATTATATTGGACAGATCAAAAGTTCCCGATGGTACCGTCACTGCAGGTGTTGCCCTTTCAGGCATATAAAATTCATCAGAAATATCTACCCATTCTCCTGCATCAAAACTTGCTTTGATACCTGCAGGAGTAAAATCTCCATTGAATTCTGTAGAAACGAGTATAGACATTTGATCCTTTTGTGTTCCGTAATTAGCATTCGATGAAAATGAAACCTGCGGCTCAAATAATTCCAATGGTCTGCCTTCTCGATATTGATAATCTTTTCCAATTTCTCCTGAATAAAACGTTACAATATTAGCATTACCCTTTAAATCAAAAGTTATTTGGTCTCCCGCTTTTACCGTTTCTTGGGCTATTGAAGCGTCAAAATCTAATGCATCAAGCTCCATGGTTTTACTACATGCACTAATTATTGTGACTAATAGCAGTATATATGTTTTTTTTAGCATATTCATAATTCATTTTATATTTTAATACCATTAAGGAATTACTGTAATTTTTTGTTGAACTAGTGTACGGCCACCATCTTTATTTCTTCCTTGAAAAGTTACATTATATTCTCCGGGAGCTGAATACATATAAGTATATTTTTCTAAGGGTAGAGCAGTTTCTGCACTTTTAATGATAGTACCTTTATCAGGTCCAAGATTAGTTTTACTAGAGAATACTTTTGTAACCGCCCAAGCATCCATTGCTTCAGTCGAAGTAGAATTTCTTGCTAAAAACAGGCTAGTAGGAGAAGATGAATTATTGGGGGATACCCGAGGTCCTCTGGTGCCATCCAATTCACCTCCTAAATATCCATTTACCGCAATTTTCCATCCCATATCACCAAAGGCAGATATATCTGTAGGACTACCATTTACTAAACCTGTAAATGCAAATCCATTAGTACCATAAAAATACCATTGAGTGGGTCTGTTACCTGTGGAGCTGGTTTTTATATCATTTCTTACTGCAATATAATAAGGTTTGTCTACCTCAATAAACTCCGTAATTTCCACCGGAGCAGATGTAAAATTAATAGCAGTAGCTCCTGTAGGAGTTGGTATATTAAACTTTGATGTCATGTCTTTCCACGTAGCTGCATTAATACCTGAATAACTATAATCTCCATTGAAATTCTGTGAAAGCAAAATCGAAAGTGATTTTTGCTCTCCGTAGTTAGAATTCGTTCGAATTGTTAAAGTAGGCTTTTCAATAGTCACTTCTCTGCCTTTGATATAATTATAGTCCTTTCCAAATTCACCAGAATAAAATAAAATAGTGTCAGCATTGCCTTGCATTTGAAAATTCACTGGCTCTCCTACTTTAAATTCTGTAGTACTTAACTTCGCATCAAACGGAATAATCTTAATAGTGCCAGGAGACATTTTTTCAGTTTCCTTTGTACAGGAAGATAAGGCAACGATTAATAGAATGATATAAAAAAAATTCGTTTTCATAACTTATATTTAATTGTATGAATGATTACCAATTCGGATTTTGAATTAATTTGTTATTCAACGCTATCTCCCGGACAGGAATTGGAAACAATAAGTTTTTTGGCCCAACATTTCTAAAAGCCCATGAAGCATAGGAAGGTGCATTACTTGTCGATATTTCAACTTCCATATCTTTCATGACTGTTAAGAAATCCCCCCACCTTATCAAATCATACTTTCTTAATCCCTCAAAGCCTAGTTCTCTTGAACGCTCATTTTTAATTGCTTCTAAGAAATGAATATCTGGTCGTGGATCAGCTTGGGAGGCAGTTAAATCATAATCAAAATCAGATAAAATAGCTGTAGCAGAAGCCGCATTAGTGGGAGTCCCAACGATTTTAACATTCGGTACCTGAGTGTAACCAGTTCCTCTTTTAGTAACTTGTATACCTGTTATTGCTCCGCCTTCAACTATTGCTGTAGCTTCGGCCCCTGTACCACCACCACCTTCCAACTCTATTTTGACATCTGTATACCCCGTACCGCCACTATTAACCTTAATCGATTTAATAAACTTGCCAAACATATATTCTCCAAAACCACGTCTTCTTACTTGATTATATGCATTTACTGCAGCAGTGTTTACTGTACCGCTTGCCATAACATCAGCTTCTGCGTACATTAATAAGACATCAGCATATCTTAATAATGGGTAGTTTTGTGCAGTTAAACTTGTACTATGGTCACGTTCATATTCACGACGCCATTTACCAATATCCCTGTCATAAATAGCACTTGCAGCGTGATTAACTTTATTCTTTCCACTATATTTAAAAGGGGCAATAGTCCAATCCCGCCTTAAATCGTCAGTTTCAAAAAGCCTGAAATACTTCTCTGTTGTCCTGATAATACCATATGAGTGGCCAAGCGAAACATCAGTTGTAGCAATACCAAGTCTGACACCAACCCAACCAGCTTCCGAAAAAGAATCTGCTCCGTTGCCCCAAAATTCTACTTCCCAGATACTTTCATTTATATCATATTTATCCTGAGCATAATTAATAAATATTTGCTTATAATCAGAATTCAGTGCATGACCAGCATCCATAACTTTCTTTGCCCAGTCTCTGGCTTCAGCATATTTGGAAACATCCATTAGAGGGTAACCGGCCATATATAAGCATACTCTTGCTAAAATACCCTGAACAGCAGATTTAGTAACCCTGCCAGCATGACCAACAGACTGTATGGTACGTACTTTACCCTCAGCCTCTTTCATCTCTTTTAATATGAAGTCGTATATTTCTTTATCCGTACTTCGGGCAATACTGTTACCAATTGGATTATTTGTAGGCTCAAGTACCAGAGGTACCCCGCCCCAATTGCTTACTAAAATAAAATAATAAAATGCGCGTAGGAATTTTGCTTCTCCAATGATTATGTTCCTGGCACTATTGCTCATTTCCGGTTTATTAACATTGGCTAACAGCACATTAGCCCTATCTATACCCTGATATAATTTTTGCCAGGTTGTCCTTATACGGGTGTGAGCTGATGTAAAATCGTATATCTGCGGGCCTTCTGCCGAGCTTCTGTTATAATAACCTTCATCTGCTTCGGTACCAAACATACTGCTGAGATTATATGAATATAACTCAGATGAGCCTAAAGGATCATATACACCAATTAATGCTCTATTTAAATCTCCTTCAGTATTAAAGTATTCTTCCGGACCATAAAAATCTGCCGGTTTAGTATCCAAAAATTTTTCACATCCCGAACTGAATAAACAAATTATTACAGTACAAATTCCGATTGATATTTTATTGCTTATTGTTTTCATTTCTCCAATTATATTATTCATAATTAAAATGTAGCCGTAAGTCTAAAAGTAGCGGTTCTGGCATGCGGATATGCAGAATAATCAAACCCGGGCGTTAAAGCCGTACTTCTAATGCCCACTTCCGGATCCATTCCTGAGTAATTAGTCCAGGTTAACACATTCTGCAAATTTGCGGAAAGACTAAGCGTACCTAATCCTACCCTACTGATATATTTTGGAGGAACAGTATAAGATAAACTCAAAGTTTTCAGCCGCAGATAAGAAGCATCTTCTAATACTCTTGAAGAATAAGTCCCGTAGTGAGTTTGTCCGTTATTAAGCGGGATAAGACTTTCCTGGTTTTCAAAGCTCCATCTATTTGCATAGCTTGCAAATTGATTCAAATGTGAGCGATTTCCAACATTCTCCTCAAGCATAAGCCGATTTGCGTTATATACATCGTTACCATACGACCATTGGAAGAATACATTCAGTTTAAATCGCTTGTAGCTGAAGTTATTTGAAAAGCCACCCATATGTTTAGGAACACCATCGCCAAGAACAGTAGCGTCCTTAGAGTCTATAAGACCGTCGCCATTTAGGTCCTTAAATTTGATATTTCCGGGTCTTATACTTGTTCTGGCAGCTCCATTTGAAGGCACATTACTTTTTAAGGTGTAGTTGCCGCCTCCAGTATCCTCAAAATCATTCAATGTATATACTCCATCCCAAACATAGCCATAGAACATAGAAATAGGTCGTCCAATTTCAGTGATATATAAAGGCACACCATTATAGCCACTATCCCATATCATAGGAGTAAGCATATTGCTTTCTGATTCGGCGAGTGCGAGGACTTTATTATTATTAAAGCTTATATTAAAGCTACTAGTCCACATGAAATTTTTATTTTTGATATTAGTCGTATTCAATGT
>NZ_JBEBVH010000301.1:0-4409 GCF_040392825.1 Pseudopedobacter sp. | reverse complement strand
AGAGCCCCTAATCAGAAAATATGGAGGGGATTGGTATAAGGAGCTTAACGAAAAAATAAATAACAACGAATTATAACTGGAAGTTTATAAATTTGCAAGCTTAATTAGAACTCTGCCAATTTGAAAGGAATTATACTCGCCGGAGGATCAGGAACAAGGTTACATCCTCTGACATTAGCTATTAGCAAGCAAATGATGCCGGTTTATGATAAGCCGATGATCTACTATCCGCTATCTACTTTAATGTTAGCAGGTATTAGGGATATCTTGATTATTTCTACTCCACATGATTTGCCAGGCTTTCAGAAGTTATTGGGAGACGGTAAAAATTTAGGTTGTAATTTTAGTTATGCTGTTCAACCCTCTCCGGATGGTCTTGCTCAGGCTTTTATTATCGGGGAAGAGTTTATCGGAGATGAAAAAGTAGCTCTGATATTAGGCGATAATATTTTCTATGGTGATGGTATAGCTAAACTTTTACAATCGAATGTAAATGTAGAGGGAGGAGTTGTGTATGCATATCCTGTTCACGATCCGGAACGATATGGAGTTGTAGAGTTTGATGAAAATAAAAATGTGGTTTCAATAGAGGAAAAGCCGAGACAACCAAAATCGAATTATGCAGTCCCGGGTTTATATTTTTATGATAACGAAGTTGTTGAAATAGCCAAAAACATAAAACCATCTCCGAGAGGAGAACTGGAAATTACAGATGTCAATAAAGTTTATCTGGAAAGAGGTAGATTGAAAGTCGGAGTATTGAGCAGAGGTACGGCTTGGTTAGATACCGGAACATTTGACTCACTTATGCAGGCAGGGCAATTTGTTCAGGTCATTGAAGAAAGGCAGTCTTTAAAAATAGGGTGCATTGAAGAAATAGCATTCCGTATGAAGTTTATAGACGAACAGCAATTAAGAAAAATAGCAGAGCCATTGTTAAAGAGTGGTTATGGTAAATATTTATTGGATATTGCAGATAAGAAGATATTGTAGGAAAGAAGTTGGAATGATGGAATGATAAGAGGGGAACTGGAGTGATGGGCTACTAAAATAGTTTTAAAGAATGGAAAGGAAGAACATCAGTAGGGGATATAAACAACCACGTGTCTGGAATGACGCGGTTGATTTATATGTGCTTTCCTGTAAATTGTTTCTTAATTTTCCTTTCGAATTGAAAAAAACGGTAGGTAATTGTATTGATAGTGCCCACAGTATCAGCCGAAATATATCGGAGGGCTATTGCAGAAGAAGCATTAAAGAATATCTTCAGTTTTTGAACATAGCATTGGCTTCTTGTGGAGAATTTCATTCTTCTATTACAAGCTTTTTTCGAGCAAGACAAATAACAGAAGATGACTATGAGCAATTAGACTCATTACATTATAATACAGAGAACGCTTTGATTCAATTAATAAAATCATTGCAACAAAAAATGAAAGAAGGCGATTGGAGTGATAGTTTTATAAAATAGGGGATTGAAGTTGGATTGGAATAGTGAAATGATGGAAAAATGGAAAGGGGCTATAACAGCCCGTCCAACATTCCAGTCATCCAATATTCCAATATTACCCTAAAGCGACATAAAAATAAAAATGAAAGTAGCGTTAATTACAGGTATTACAGGGCAGGATGGAGCTTATTTAGCGGAATTCTTGTTGAAAAAGGGCTATGAAGTTCATGGTCTGAAGAGAAGATCATCCTTATTTAATACAGACAGAATAGATCATCTATATCAGGATCCGCATGAAGAAGGTGTTAAATTTAAAATGCATTTTGGAGACCTGACAGATTCTACAAATTTAATTCGATTAATACAGGAAATCCAACCAGACGAAATTTACAATTTGGCTGCAATGAGTCATGTCAAAGTAAGTTTCGATACGCCGGAATATACAGCCAATGCGGATGGTATTGGAACGCTGCGTATTTTAGAAGCTGTCAGATTATTAGGTTTAACAAAGAAAACACGTGTATATCAGGCATCTACTTCTGAGCTGTATGGATTGGTTCAGGCCGTTCCGCAGTCTGAGACAACACCTTTCTATCCACGCTCTCCTTATGCGGTAGCTAAAATGTATGCTTATTGGATTACGGTAAATTATCGGGAAGCATATGGTATGTATGCTTGTAACGGAATTCTGTTTAACCATGAAAGCCCAATTAGAGGAGAAACTTTTGTAACCAGAAAAATTACCCGGGCAGCTGCTAAAATTGCTTTAGGGCTTCAGAATTGTTTGTATTTGGGAAATCTTTCTGCGCAAAGAGATTGGGGGCACGCTAAAGATTATGTGGAAGCTATGTGGTTAATTCTTCAGCAGGAAAAGCCAGAAGATTTCGTTATTGCAACGGGAATAACTACAACTGTAAGAGATTTTGTGAAAATGACTTTTGCTGAGCTGGGCATAGAAGTTGAGTTTAGCGGAAAAGATGAATACGAAAAAGGTGTTATCATTGATGTAGATACAGAGAAAGCGTTAAGCTTGGGTCTGGATGCAGATTCATTGAAAATTGGCCAGACTATTGTAAAGGTAGATCCAAAATATTTTAGGCCAACAGAAGTGGAATTGTTATTAGGAGATCCAACAAAGGCTAAAACAAAATTGGGTTGGGAATTGAAATATGATTTACCTGCATTGGTGAAAGATATGATTCATTCTGATTTACATTTGATGAAAAAAGATCAATACCTGAAAAAAGGGGGCTATCAGACAATGAATTACTTTGAATAGGAATCAAGAGGTAGTTAGAAGGATTGAGAAAGTGTAGAAAGCATAGATAAATTAAACAATAAATAAATGAATATAAAGAAGGTACTGTTTGGTTGTTTATTGGCTACAGCATTGGTGGTGCCAGGATTGAGTAGTGTTGCTCAAAATATCAATCAGCAAAATTTCAGTAATATTCGTGTTGATGAATTAAGTGACGATCAGATACGTCAGTTTGTAAAGCAGGTTGAATCTTCAGGAATGTCCGAAGCCCAGTTAGAGCAAGTTGCTATGGCTAGAGGGATGTCTTCTTCGGAGATTCAAAAGTTAAGACAAAGGGTAGAGAAGATTAAAACTCAAGGTGGTGGAGCAGCTACTGGATCTGCAACAAATAGACAAGCTACCTTAAAGAGTAAAGATGGGAGTCGTAGTCGTTCTTTTGAAGGTGAGACGGATTCTCTAAGTAGCTCAGATGGTAAGAAAACTGAATCAGAAGCAGAAATTGCTTTAGCCTCTTTACGTTCGAAAATTTTTGGCAAAGAACTTTTTGCTAATTCTGCTACTACTTTCGAACCCAATCTAAGACTGGCAACACCTTTAAATTATGTTATTGGTACAGGTGATCAAATCCTGATCGATATTTACGGGTATTCAGAAGTAAGTTATCAGTTAGAAGTAAGCCCGGAAGGAAACGTTAATATACCTTATGCAGGTATTGTACCAGTATCAGGTTTAACGGTAGAAGCGGCAACTTCAAGAATTAAATCTAAGCTTTCTCCTATTTATAGCGGTTTAAAAACCGGAAATACTAAATTGAGCGTTGCCATCGGGGACATCAGGAGTATTAAAGTTATCCTCACAGGAGAAGTGGCTAAACCAGGTACCTACACTTTACCGTCTTTAGCTACTGTTTTTAACGCATTATATTCCTCTGGTGGTCCAACAGAAAATGGCTCATTCAGGGCTATTGAAATTATCAGAAATGGTAGAAAAGTAGCGACTTTAGATGTTTACGATTTTTTGCTGAAAGGCGATCTGAAAAATAATATCCGGTTACAAGATCAGGATATTGTGAGAATTCCTACTTATCTCAACAGGGTTGAGATCGTTGGAGAAGTGAAAAGACCGGCTATTTTTGAAATGAAAGCGGGCGAAAATTTGCAGGATCTTTTGAGTTTTTCAGGAGGTTTCACGGAAAGAGCATATCAGGCTCGAATTAAAGTGTTAAAAAATACAGCCACAGAGAGAAAGATATCCGATGTTGTTGCTGATGCCTTTGCTACCTATCAGCCCCAATCTGGTGATAAGTTTTTCGTAAACGAAATTTTGGATCGTTTCGAAAATAGAGTTAGTATAGAGGGAGCGGTGTTCAGACCAGGTCAATATGAATTAACTCCGGGGCTAACTGTAAAACAGTTAGTTCAAAAAGCAGAAGGTTTAAAAGAAGATGCTTTTAAAACCAGAGCTTATATCACCAGATTAACTCCGCAAAACGATACGGAAATTATATCTCTCATCTTAGAAAACATTTTAAACGGTATAGATGCAGATATTGCATTAAAAAGAGAGGATGTGCTTTATATATCATCCATTTTTGATTTAAGGGAAGAATATTCCATAACCATAGAAGGGGAGATTCGTAATCCGGGAACTTTTAATTATGCTGAAAATACCAGCCTGGAAGATTTAATTATTCAGGCGGGA